>JAUXVJ010000026.1 GCA_030684515.1 Actinomycetota bacterium | reverse complement strand
GCACGAATGCAGTAGCTCCTGGAGGCGTGGCCACTGGTCTGGCTCCTTCTGCGTATGCACCGTTTGGCACGCAGCGTTTGAATGCATACATGCAGCTCATCACTCCAGTCGCAACCGCTGAGCAACTGGCTGCTTCCATCACCTTCCTGCTGTCTGACGACGCCGTGAACATCAACGGTGCGATCTTGCCCAGTGATGGTGGTTGGTCGGTGCAGTAGCGCGTCGTTGTCCTTGTGGAGCAGAGGTTTTCCTTTATTCGATAGCACCTTTCCGGGGAGCCGATTTTTCGTTGTGTCAGGTGGATTCGGCATGTACAGTGAAATTTAGTTACCCCGGAGCTCGTGGCTCAATACAGATGCAAAAGGATCCGGGCTTGCGCGTTCTTCCCATCGACCGCGCACAACGTCGCGATTGATTCTCTGGCGTTGAATCGCAACACAATCGCCCTCGACGCTGCATGCCTTTGAACAGTCATGTCTTGCGCGAGTCCGATCGTCCCTGATCAAAGTGGATCTTCCACACACGCAGCATTCATCGAGGTGCCCCATGAACAGAAAAGAATTCAGCCCCAGCTCAACAAAGCGCAGTTCTCGAAAGTCAACCCAGCTCCTGGCCATTGGTTCGGCAGTACTTCTGGCCTCAACAGCCAGCGTCGCGATGGCGTCAGTTGCTTCGGCGGCGAACACTCCCTCTCCGACTCCGACGCACAGCAATAACGGCAACCCCAGTCCTGGTAGCAAAGCGGATTCCTCGCCCAAGCCCAGCAGTTCATCAACTTCGAATGGCTCGATCAATGGACTGAGCAGTGATGGAACAAACGGTCACTACGCGGTGACGATTTGCCATGCCACTCGCTCAGCAAGCAATCCCTATGTTGTCATCACAGTTGATGCGTCAAGCATCACGCGCCTGATGAGTGGGATCGGCAATGGCCACGGCAAGCACACCGGGCCGGTGTTCAATGCAGCTGTCAATCGCTCAGGAGACAACTGGGGCGACATCATCCCGGCGGTGAAGAACCCGGTTACCGGAGGCATTGCATTTGCTGGCTTGAATACCGGCAATCTGGATTGGATTGCCCGCGGCTGCGTCCGCGCGACTGGCGCCTCAATGGCACCCACCGCCACACCCACGTCCACTTCGACACCCAGCCCAACTGGCAGCCCGAGCGCTACCACGACAACTGGAGTGAATCCCAATTCGAACTCCAGTGGAACCGCAATACCAGGTACCTCCAACGGCACGGCGTCGGGAACTGGCAGCGCTGCAGGCAATTCGGCCGATGGACCGGTGGATGCAGCTAATCCTGCTGCGGGTTCTGTTGGTGCGGCAAACAGCAACGATGCGTCAAAGAACAGTGCCGGCCTGCCGGGAAGGGCTGTATTGCCAGCCAGTGTTCCTGCGGGAGACGGATCGTCCGTTGATCAGAGCATTCCAGTGATGGCCATCGCCCTTACTGCTCTTGCACTTCTGATGGTCGCAGGATCAGCGGTTGGTGTTGCACGGAGCCGGGAGCATGCAGATTCTGCGTAATCGCGCAGGAATCATCTGGCTTGTTCTGCTGGGGGTGAGTCTTGCGGCAGCGGTGGCGATCCCACTGACACTGTGGGCTCGATCCTCAGCAGAGCCGGGATCGGTCGGTGCTCGTCAATTGAGTGCCATGCCAAGCCCGGCAGCTTCTTCCCAATTCGTACCGGTTCCGATTGGGATTGTCATCCCCAGCCTGGGCGTCGATACGCGTGTGCTGCCTGTTGCCTTGGATTCAGCACGTGCCTTGGATATTCCGGCTGATATTCGCCTTGCGGGCTGGTACGAATTGGGCGTTGCTCCTGGGGCTGACCGAGGATCGGCCGTCATTGTGGGACATCGCGATGGGCAGGACCAGGGGCACGGTGTGTTCTACGAGCTGGGAGCCTTGAATCCCGGCGACCATGTCAGCGTCTTGAATTCGGCACAACAGTCCTTGGACTACACAGTCATTGCGCGCGAATTCATCCCGAAGAAGAGACTGCCACTGGCTGAGCTCTTCGCCATTGACGGAAGTCCGCGATTGACGCTGGTGAGTTGCGGTGGCGCTTACGACAGCGCCAATGGCGGATACCAGGACAACGTGGTCGTCACAGCGGTACCTACGTCAAATCCGGAACTGTGATGGCTTGGCGCTCCAAGGCTTATGGCTGAGGTGCCGCCGGCAGGGACGTCGCCACAGGAACCGGCAATGTCGGTACAGGAACCGGCAGAGTTGGAACATCCTCACCGACCGGCGGGACTCCTGTAGCCGGTGGACAAGGCTTTGTCAGCGCTCGAATTCCCTGCACATCCCCTGGCCCGAGCTTGATCTGGTTGCCGAGAATGGGATACATGATGTTCGCGCGATTGCGGGCATGCGCCAGCCCCAGCACATGCCCAATTTCGTGCAGGTACTCGCTACGCGTCTGTGACGTTGATGCCCTGACGACGTGGTCTGATCTGAACAGCGCGATCCCGCTGATGATCTCGCGGGTACCAAAGAGTGCAGTTGGCGAGCCTTGGCCTACGACGTTTCCAGCCAACAATGGGGATACGCCCGGAGGGATGAAGTCAATGAGTATCTCTCTTTCGGCCTGCGTACCGCCCGAGACTGGCGTGAGGTTGAAGTCTTTCTCGCTGAAGTTCAGCGTGGTCTTCCCCGAGTAGGCGAAGGTGAGCCCAGATGCCTTTGACCAAATATCAAACGCCCAGTTCAAACTACCAATCTGTTTCGCGGCCTGAGCAGCGTTCAGCGCGCCAGTGTCCACGCTCCACCTGATTGGAGTGGCACATCGGGCCCAGCCACTATTGACGAGTCCGGGATCGGTGAAGATCGATGCGTAGTCAGCGGTGAGACGGCTATCGACTGGAGCAGGTTGGGCCGTCGATGGGAACAGGGCGAATCCTGGTATGAGCATCGCCAAGACTCCAACGCAGACTCGCGCAAGAGTCGATCGCATGTTCACCTCCAACTGGACTTGCTCGCACCATAGTTGCTGTTGAGACAATGAGCATCAAACGGACCTGGGTGGGTGACTACACCTGGACAGTGCCCGCTGGCATCTTCTTTCATGGCTTAGGTTGAGTCGCCTGCTGTTTCGGATGGATCAAGGAGTGCAAGCAATGGCGTTGAATGCAATGGACAGGGATTCATCCGTTGATCCGGGTGTGGACTTCTACCGCTTCGCCAATGGTGGCTGGCTGGCGGC
>JAUXVJ010000025.1 GCA_030684515.1 Actinomycetota bacterium | reverse complement strand
GCGCTGGCTCTGGAGCGCAGCGCGTACGTCGGCACGGCGTCGGCCATCATCGGGGCGATGACCTTCGCTGGGGCTCTCGTGGCCACCCCGTTGCTGGCCATTTTGCCCTTCAATACCGGCCTGACGATGGCTGTGGTCATGACGATCTGCTCAGCCTTGGCGCTGCTGTGCACCGTGCTGTTGGCCAGAGAATCGGCGAAGAACGTTCCCGCTGTCGGTTGAGATCTCCGAGAAGTTCACCTTCGTGGCATGAGCTCGTTGGTGGACTGCCCCTTCTGGTGGGCGTACACTTGTAAAGCAAATTCACCAGTCACGCCGTGGCTGGTCTGGGCTGCAATGAAAAGGGGTGTGCAATGAGTTCCTTGCCCATCCTTGAGCCCGGGAAAGACCCCAAGAAGAGCAGGCGTGCTTGGTCTGTTGGACCTGTGGCGCTGGCACTTGTGGGTGGGCTGCTCGTCACGGGTGTTGCGGCAGCTGCGATCACCATCACGACCCAGGAGCCGATCTGTCCTCCCCTGGCCGGGGTATCCAGCAGCGCCAGCCCGAGCAGTTCGTTCGGCGGTTCGCCCACGCCAACGGCATCACCTTCGGCAAGTGGCACGGTCTCGCCGACCAGCTCTGCCACGGCTGATCCGACTCCAGACACCAGCGGCAGCGCCGCACCAACACCGACTTCATCCTCAGTTGCACCGCAATCCTCGCCGGCCCCGACTGCGTCCCCGCGCGCGGCCACACCGACTTCGAGCAGCCTGCCTGCCGTGGCCGATTCGCAGACTTTGGCCCCCGCTACTCAGGCCCCCGCGACCCAAGCCCCGGCCACCCAGGCTCCCGCGACTCAGGCTCCAGCAGCCGCCGCCTCTGAGAGTCCCTCGGCTACTTCATCAGCGGTGTCCGATCCCGGGCCAACTGCCAGCGGCCAGTCCTTGGCCACGCCCGGGGTGTCGGCCAGTCCCTCGCCCAGTTCAACCCCTGATGGCTGTCCCGAAGAGGGCGATGCCAGCGGGCGCGGGCTTCCTGGCTCCCCAGATGCCCCGACCGAAGTCAAGGCCGCCCCACGTGACGGCACAGTTCTGGTCTCATGGACGGCTCCAAAACTTGAAGGCACCAGCCCCATCACCAAGTACGTGGTGACATCCAAGCCCGGGTCCTTCACCTGCACCGCCACGACCAAGCTCTCGTGTCTGGTCGAGGGGCTGACCAACGGGACGGCCTACACCTTCCGTGTAGCAGCCTTCAACCTCGTGGGCTCCTCGCTGCTGTCGGCAGAGTCCGCCGCTGTGACACCGGCCCCGTCTGACAAGCCAGCGCCGCCGGAAATCACCGATGCAGTTGCTGGCAGCGGTCAAGTCGAACTGACCATGGAGCCAGGCAAGAATGGTGGCTTCCCCGAGTACTACACCGTCTCAATCCATTCAATCAACGGTGAACTGACCGATGCGGCCAAGAAGCAAGCCAAGGCCGCTCAGGATGCTGCTGATGCCTCGGCCACTCCTGCGCCATCCGGCAGCGGCGCGCAGCCGTCCGCCACGGCAGTGCAGCCGTCGGCCACGGCCGTACAGCCGTCATCTTCAGCTGCGTTGCCTCCCGCGAGTGCCCGCCCCACAGAGAACCTGCGGGCAGTTGCAGACAAGGGCACGGCCTCACCGGCCCAGACCCCTGCGGCAACTTCTGAATCTGCACAACCAGACGCCGGCTCCAAAGCAGCGGACCCGGTTTCTGACAAGTTCACCTGCCGCACCATCAAGTCTGATTCCTGCGTGATTGACGGCTTGACCAACGAGGACGAGTACACCTTCACGGCCACGGCCACCAACGATCAGGGCACCTCGGATCCCTCGAAGCCCTCAAAGGCAGTGCGGCCCTCGCGGTTGAAGGGGGCACCCGACACTCCAGAGATCGACGACGTGCTCAATGGAAACCAGCAGGCAATGGTCTCGGCCCTCGTCGACAAGCAGGGCGACAACGACAGCCCTCCGGTGGACACGTACACGATTGTGGCCAGCCCTGGCGGTGCAAGCTGCACCACTGCCAAGAAGGAAGATTCCTGTCTGGTGGCCGGCCTGAGCAATGGCACGACGTACACCTTCACCGCTCGCGCAAAGAACAGTTTCGGGGTCTCCAAGGAGTCCAAGCCATCTGAATCAGTGGCGCCCTCTGTCGAGGCAGGGCTACCAAGCCCCCCAGTGGTCTCCTCACTCAATGGTGGAGCTGGTCTTGTGAAAGTCAGCGTCTCGGCGAGTCCTGGTGGCCGTCCCTCACAGTTCCGCATCACGGCCTCCCCGGGCGGACAGGACTGCATCACTTCCACCGGCTCATGCCTGATCTCCGATCTGGACAATGGCAAGCCGTACACCTTCGTTGCCACCGGCATCAATCGTTGGGGGGAGTCGGCAGCATCTGCACCTTCAGAAGCTGTGACACCAGAGATTCCTTTCACCGTCCCTGAATCTCCCAGTATTGCGGCCGTTGTTGAAGGTGCTACCTCAGTTGAATTGACGGCCAATCCCGGTGGTGGATTCCCGGCAACTTCCTTCACTTTCACAGCTTCGCCCGGTGGCGCTTCGTGCACGACGACCAAGCGTTCGTGCACAATCACGGGCCTGACTGAGGGCACGCCTTACTACTTCACCGTGGTCGGCACCAACAGCGCTGGCAACTCAGAGGCCTCTGCTGCTTCCCGCACAGTGACTCTGGGGCCAGCCAAAACTGCCTAGCGCCAACGTGCACTTGCCGCTGATTCTCTAGAGTGCCTCTATGAGCGGCATCTGGGTCAATGTCGTTGCTGTCCTGTTCTTCATCCTCGTTGGCGCATTCTTCGCCGCAGCTGAACTCGCATTGGTCAGTTTGCGTGAAAGCCAGATCAGCAAGTTGGAGGAGCAAGGCAGACGGGGCCGACGCCTGGCTGCGGTCGCCAAGTATCCCAATCGCTTCCTGGCTGCCGGTCAGGTTGGCATCACCCTGGCGGGATTCATCTCTGCAGGCTTTGGTGCGGCCCAGATTGCGCCGATCATCACTGAACGTTTCGTGGGCTGGGGCATGAATCCCTCGCTGGCGGAGCCGTTGTCATTCATCCTGGTCACTTTGGTGATCGTGTTCTTCTCCCTCGTGCTTGGAGAATTGGTGCCCAAGCGCATTGCCTTGCAGAGAGTGGAGGCCGTTGCGCTGTTTGTTGCCGGCCCAATTGACGTAACAGCGAAGATCTTTCGGCCCTTCATCTACGCCCTGTCGCTGGCAACCGACGCCATCGTTCGACTCTTTGGCATCGATCCCAAAGCTGCCAAGGAGCAGATCAGTGGTGAGGAGCTGCGCGATCTGGTGGCGGCTCACGAAGATCTGACTGAGCAGGAGCGCGAGCTCATCGATGACGTGTTCACCGCCGGTGATCGCGAGCTGCGTGAAGTGATGCTCCCGCGCACGGAGGTCGAGTTCCTGTCCGCCAGCGATTGGGTTGTCGATGCGGCGAAACACGTATTGGATCAACCGCACTCGCGCTACCCCGTGATGCGCGAGGATTCCGACGACATCATTGGCTTCGTCCACATCCGCGACATCTTCGCCCCGACTTCAGAGAATGCCGCTGTCACTGTTGGTGAATTGGTCCGCGAAGTACCTGCGTTCCCGGGCACAAAGGGAGTGCTGTCGACTCTTGCCGAGATGCGCCGTCTTCGCCAGCACCTTGCGCTCGTGATCGACGAATATGGCGGCACCGCAGGCATCGTGACTCTTGAAGACCTCGTCGAAGAGCTCATTGGTGACATTCATGATGAGTACGACGTCGACGAGAGCCGCACTGACGCAGTCCCCACCCGAAATCCGGTGGTCGATGGCCTGATGAATATTGGCGACTTTGCTGATGACTACGGCATTGAGCTGCCAGAGGGACCCTACGAAACGATCGCCGGCTTTGTTGTTGCCTCCCTTGGCCATCTGCCGGAACTGGGCGATCAAGTGCAGGCAGTGGATCACGTGTTCATCGTGGAAGAGCTGGATGGGCGACGACTGGCTCGGGTGCGAGTTCAAGAAGTTGGGGTCATGGACGACCTCGTGGCGGAGCCAGGCACCGCTTTGCCACAATGACCGCCATGTCTTCGCAATCGCATCAACCGCGTCTTTCGCGCGTGCTCTCCGGAATTCAACCTACGGCGGATTCCTTCCAGATTGGCAACTATCTGGGCGCGCTGCGGCAGTGGCTGCAGATGCAGCATGAGAATGATGCGTACTACGTGGTGGTCGATCAGCACGCAATCACCGTTGATCATGACCCGGCTCTGCTGCGGCAGCGCACCCTCGCCTCCTTCGCCCAGTTGCTCGCAATCGGTTTGGACCCTGAACTGTGCACGATCTTCGTGCAAAGCCACGTGCCCGAGCACAGCCAGATGGCGTGGATTCTTGAGTGTCAGACCGGCTTCGGCGAAGCAGGGCGGATGACGCAGTTCAAGGACAAGTCCCAAAAAGGTGGCGCTGATCGATCCACTGTCGGCTTGTTCACCTATCCGATCCTGCAGGCGGCCGACATCCTCGTGTACCAGGCCGACGCAGTGCCAGTGGGGGAGGACCAGCGCCAGCACCTGGAGCTCACTCGTGATCTTGCACAGCGCTTCAACGCCAACTTCGGCGACACTTTGACCGTCCCCAAGGCGATGTATGTCACCGACACCGCCAAGATTGTTGATCTTCAGGATCCGAGTTCGAAGATGAGCAAGTCCAGCCCCGCTGGCTGTGTCTTCCTGCTTGACGATGACAAGACCATCACTAAGAAGATCAAGAGTGCGGTCACAGATTCAGAGCGTGAGATTCGCTTTGATGCCGAGAACAAAGCTGGCGTTTCCAATCTGCTGACCATTCAGCAGGCGCTTACTGGCAAGAGCATTGACCGACTCGTTGCTGACTATGCCGATCGTGGCTACGGCGATCTGAAGTCAGACACTGCTGAGATCGTTGTCGAATTCATCCGGCCCATCCGAGACGGTGTCGACGAGTTGATGTCAGATCCAGCCGAGCTGCAGCGACTGATGGGCAAGGGTGCGCACAAGGCGCGCGCCACTGCCTCCAAGACTCTGGCGGCGGTATACGAGGCCATCGGCTTCGTCAGCATTCCCAGCTAGGTCGTGGTTGCCTTCAGCGATAGCGGCGACGTCGGTTGCGGCTGGCGTTGAACGCAAGCAACAGCACGCCGATGACGGCAAGCACGATCAACGCCAGCCACCAGGAAGGCGCTTGGGCTGGAGCAGTGGGGATCTTCAATGCAGCCTGGCTGATGGCGGCTGAGGCAACAGGATCTGGGGTTCGAGTTGGCTCAGGGTTCGCCGCTGGAACATCGGCTGCCTGCGCTGCAGCCGTGAGCGGTGCAGCAGATTCGCCCGGCAATGGCGTGAGTGGATCAACCAAAGTCCCAATGGGTCGAAGTCTGTCCAGATTCTTGAAGCCCCAGGCAAGCGCATCTTCAGCGGCAATCTTCGTCGACTCCTTGATACCCATGCCGACAAAGATCAGGGTGTGTCCCTTCCGGTTCGCTGCTCCGATGAAGGTGCGACCCGCGTTGCTGGTGAATCCGGTCTTGACGCCTAGCGCGCCTTTGAATCCGCTGGTGAGCATCTGATTCAGGTTGTAGATCGTGTGGCTGCCGCCACCCTTGGACGGAAACTCATATCGCTTGGTTGACACGATCGTGGCGAAGTCGGGTCGGGCCATGGCAGCGCGCGCGATGAGTGCAAGGTCGTAGGCAGTTGACACCTGTCCTGGCTTATCGAGTCCATTTGGGCCCTTGGCCTCGGTGTCAACGGCCTGCAACTGATCAGCGAGAGCGTTCATCTGCGCAATGGTGGTGCGGACTCCGCCATTGGCCTGCGCCAAGGCGATCGCTGCGTCATTTCCGCTTGGCAGCATCATTCCGTATAGCAACTGCTCGATTGTGTACTGCTGTCCGACCTGGAGCCCAGCCTTGGCGCCCTCACTTTGGGCGGCCTTGCGAGTTGCGGTGAATGTGCCAGTTGGATCAAGGCGAGGCAAGACCGTCAGGGCCGTCAACGTCTTGAGCGTGCTGGCAGGAGGGCGAGGTTTGTGGGCTCGCCTGGCTGCGTACACCTGGCCGTTTGTCGCGTCGGCCAGAATCCACGTGCGAACCGGGATCGGTGGAAGCGGAGCTGCCCCGCCTGTGAGATCAACCTGAATCCCTGGCAGGTCCAATTGCTCGCCGCCGAGTCCGGCGGCACTGGCAGGTGTGAAGGTGAGCCCGAAAGCCAGACATCCGGCCAGACCCGCCACCACAAACTTGCGCATAGTGGGGCCATCGTAATCCAGGCAAGGATTTGTGATGAAGTTCGCACAAGGGCCACCCCGCGCCCCTGGTTTCGAGCCCTATGATGCGAAACGCAGTATTTCGCGTTTGATCTTTCGAAAGGTCTCACAAGTGAGTAGTTCACTCGACATCCCGCCTGCTGGCACGGCACCAATTCGGACCAAGGCGAAGATCGGGGTCAGAACTCTCCGCACCGACCGCTGGTGGCTGATGCCACTGGTGACCGTCATCGTGCTGACCAGTTTCGTCATCTACTCAACTTGGCGCGCCTTTGAGAACGCGTACTACTTTGCCGAGCCTTTGATCTCTCCGCTGTACGCCCCGTGTTTGTCATCGTCATGTCCTGAAGGAGCCCAGTTCTTCTGGACCCCCTTCGGCGATCTGCAGATCTTCGGCATGACGATCTCCCCAGCGCTGTTCATCCTGATCATCCCGCTGGGCTTCCGCCTGACGTGCTACTACTACCGCAAGGCCTACTTCCGCTCATTTTGGATGTCACCGCCCGCCTGCGCCGTCTCGGAGCCGCACACCAAGTACACGGGCGAGACTCGCTTTCCGCTGATCTTGAACAACGCGCACCGCTGGTTCTTCTACCTGGGGCTGCTGCTCAACGTTGTGCTCACCTACGACGCGATCATCGCCTTCCGTAACGCTGAAGGCGCGTGGGGACACATGAGTGTCGGCACGCTGATTCTTGTCGCCAACGCAACGTTCCTTTGGTTGTACTCAGTCTCATGCCACTCCTGCCGCCATGCCATGGGTGGACGTTTGAAGCACTTCTCCAAGCATCCGGTGCGTTACAAGGCGTGGACGTTGACCAGCAGGCTCAATGGCAGTCACGCACGCTTCGCTTGGATCTCACTGTTCGGCGTGGCCCTCACCGACCTCTACGTCCGCCAGGTCGCAAGCGGAGCCATCACGAATTTCTACTTCTTCTAAGCCACCAAAGGACACTGACTCTCATGGAAAACATCGAGCGCATCGAGCGGTACAAGTTTGACGTTGTCGTCATTGGCGCTGGCGGAGCTGGTCTTCGTGCGGCAATCGAGGCACGCGCAAATGGCAAGAGCGCCGCAGTGCTCAGCAAGTCCTTGTTCGGCAAGGCGCACACCGTTATGGCTGAGGGCGGCATCGCTGCATCCATGGGCAATGTCAATGATCGTGACAACTGGCAGGTGCACTTCGGCGACACCATGCGTGGTGGCAAGTTCCTGAACCACTACCGGATGGCCGAGCTGCACGCCAAAGAAGCTCCTGAGCGCGTATGGGAGCTTGAGGCTTGGGGCGCGCTGTTTGACCGCACCAAGGACGGCAAGATCAGCCAGCGCAACTTCGGTGGCCATGAGTACCCACGCTTGGCGCACGTCGGCGACCGCACTGGTCTTGAAATGATCCGCACCCTGCAGCAGCGCATCGTTGCCCTGCAGCAGGAAGACAAGAAGGCCAGCGGCGATTTCGAGTCCGGGCTCAAGGTCTTTGCAGAGTGCTCGGTCACCAAGATCTTCATGACCGGCGAGGGCGAAGATCGTCGCGTTGCTGGCGTGCTGGCCTATTGGCGTCCAAGCGGCACCTTCGTACTCTTTGAGTCAGAATCCGTTGTGCTGGCCACCGGCGGCATCGGCAAATCTTTCAAGGTCACAAGCAACTCCTGGGAGTACACCGGCGACGGCCACGCAATGGCTTTGGAGTGTGGTGGCTCGCTGGTCAACATGGAGTTCCTGCAGTTCCACCCCACAGGCATGGTGTGGCCACTGAGCGTCAAGGGCCTGCTGGTCACTGAGTCGGTGCGCGGTGATGGTGGAGTCCTGACCAACTCAGAGGGCCGCCGCTTCATGTTCGACTACATCCCCGACGTCTTCAAGAGCAAGTACGCGACCACTGAAGAAGAAGCAGATCGCTGGTATACCGACCCCGACAACAACCTGCGTCCGCCAGAGTTGCTGCCGCGAGACGAGGTTGCGCGTGCGATCAACTCCGAGGTCAAGGCGGGCCGCGGATCGCCCCATGGTGGGGTGTTCCTGGACGTCTCCAAGCGACTGCCGGCGGATGTCATCAAGGCCAAACTTCCTTCGATGTGGCACCAGTTCAAGGAATTGGCCGATGTCGACATCACTTTGGAGCCGATGGAGGTGGGACCGACCTGCCATTACGTCATGGGAGGCGTCGAGGTCGACCCCGACACTCAAGCGGCTATCGGCGTCCCCGGGCTGTTCGCGGCCGGTGAGGTCGGTGGCGGTCTGCATGGCTCAAACCGCCTTGGCGGAAACTCGCTGTCTGATCTGCTCGTCTTCGGGCGCCGTGCCGGTCAGTTTGCTGCAGAGCATGTGGACCAGGTACGTGGAGCCGGAAAGCAGACCCAGGTCAGCGAAGCCGATCTGCAAGAGGCACTCGACTGGGCACTGGCCCCTTTCACCCGAGTTGAGGGTGAAAGCCCGTACGCCATTCAGTACGACTTGCAGGACACCATGAACGCGCTCGTCGGGATCATCCGAACCAAGTCGGAGATCGAAGAGGCGCTGGTCAAGATTCAAGAGTTCAAGACACGCATGGCGAACATGAAGGTGGTCGGTGGTCGGGCATACAACCCGGGCTGGCACCTGGCACTTGATCTTCCCAAGCAGTTGCTGGTCTCGCAGTGCGTAGCCATGGCAGCACTCGTCCGCGAGGAGTCGCGTGGTGGTCACACTCGCGATGACTTCCCCGAGATGAGCGATGAGTGGCGCAAGGTGAATCTCATCGTGCGCGCCGAAGGCCAGGACGTCACGATCGAGAAGCAGGATCTGCCGACCATGACCTCTGAACTGGCGGCTCTGTTCGACGAATCCGAGCTCAGCAAGTACATGACTCAAGAGGAACTCGACTCACTAGTGGTAAGGACACTCTGACTATGGGTTACACGGCGAAGTTCAAGATTTGGCGTGGCGACAATGGCAGTGGCGCCCTTCAGGACTACTCAGTTGAGGTCAACGAGGGCGAGGTCGTGCTTGACGTCCTGCATCGCGTGCAGGCCGAGCAGGCAAATGACCTCGCCATCCGCTGGAACTGCAAGGCCGGCAAGTGCGGCTCATGCAGCGCAGAGGTCAATGGCAAGCCGCGCCTGATGTGCATGACACGCATGAACACCTTCGAAGAGGAGCAGACCATCACGGTCACGCCACTTCGCGCATTCCCGGTCATTCGCGACCTCGTCACCGACGTGTCCTTCAACTACAAGAAGGCCCGTGAAGTGCCCTCCTTCCAGCCTCCCGTTGGGCTCAAGCCAGGCGAGTTCCGTATGGAGCAGAAGGACGTTGAGCGCAGCCAGGAGTTCCGCAAGTGCATCGAGTGCTTCCTGTGCCAGAACACCTGCCACGTTGTCCGCGATCACGAGGAGAACCACGAGGCCTTCGCTGGTCCTCGCGTACTGATGCGTGTTGCTGAACTCGACATGCACCCTCTTGACACCTTGGATCGCAAGGAGATGGCTCAAGACGAGCTCGGATTGGGCTACTGCAACATCACCAAGTGCTGCACAGAGGTCTGCCCGGAGC
Organism: Actinomycetota bacterium; assembly: GCA_030684515.1. Taxonomy (NCBI): domain Bacteria; kingdom Bacillati; phylum Actinomycetota; species Actinomycetota bacterium. Next base: position 134,725 of record JAUXVJ010000025.1, on the reverse strand, counting down.
ACATTCACATCACTGACAATGCGCTGATTCCTCTCAAGGAACGCGTCGCTGACGTGAAGTACGACCCAATCCGTTGGCTGGGCAGCAAGATCGGTGTACGCAAGAGCTCTGATTGATTTCACAGCATGGGTAGGCATTTGCACTGACTTCAACAGTCTGCTGCCCACCGCGCGCTGTGCGTGAGTAATCTGGCCCCTTGTGACTTCCGTGAATGGCCTGATCCTGGCCGCAGAATTTGATGAGCCCACCCGCGAGGCCTGGATGGTCGAGGTCGACAAGGCGATCAAGGGCGGTGACTTCGACAAGATCCTGGTCAGCACCACTCTCGACGGCATTCGGATTGAACCTCTCTACACCGCTGAGGACGTCGCTGTTGAGTCCGATGAATCAGGATTCCCGGGCTTGGCGCCACTGACCCGCGGCGGCCAGATTGAACCCCGCGTGGATGGTGCTTGGGATATCCGCGCCTGTATTGCGCATCCAGACATGGCCGTGGCCAATGCACAGGTGTTGACCGAACTGCGCAATGGCGCCACCAGTTTGGAACTGCACCTGGATCTCGCTGGTGAGGGCGTTGGCATCAGTGTTCGCTCCGAGGCCGACCTTGCGCGGGTACTCGATGGCGTGATGCTCGACATCGCGCCGGTGTCGCTTCGGGCTGGCGCCTATTCGATCATCGCGGCCGAGTGGCTGAACTTGATTCTGGCTGCTCGCAAGGTTCGCGGAGTCCAGTCGGCTGGGTGTCTGGGCATCGATCCCTTCAGTGCGCTGATGGCAAGGGGCGATGTCCCGCAGGGCCTTGGCGAGGCGATCATCGAGGGCGTGGCCTTGGCGCGTGCGTCCACGACGCCCAGATTGCGCGTCTTTCGGGCTTCGGCAACCGTTGTTGCTGACGCTGGTGCAAGTGAGGGCCAGGAGCTGGCCTTCCTCCTGTCCTCTGCAACGACCTATCTGCGGGCAATGGTCGAGGACGGCATCGACGTCGCGACTGCCGCGAGCCACATCGTGCTCGAGCTCTCCGCTGACGTCGACGTGTTCGCGACCATTGCCAAGACCCGCGCCCTTCGTCATTGCTGGGCAACGGTGCTTGAGTCAAGCGGTCTCACCTTGGATGCACAGCATCCAAGGCTGGTGGAGGTGGCCGCTCAAGCCGGTGGCCGCTGGCTGACGGTTGTTGACCCGTGGGTCAACCTGCTGCGGGGAACCTCTGCTGCCTTGGGCGCAGTGGTCGGCGGAGCCGATGTCCTGACCGTTGCCGCCTTCGACGGAGCCGAAGGTCTTCCCAGTGATCTGGGTCGACGACTGGCCCGCAACACCCAGCTCCTGCTGCAGGATGAGTCCGGCATCGGTCGGGTGCTGGATCCGGCCGGCGGCAGCTACTACGTGGAGAGCCTCACCGACAGTTTTGCGGCAGTGGGCTGGAAGCAGTTCCAGGCAATCGAGGCGGCGGGCGGGCTCGCAGCAGTGCTGGCCTCCGGCAGCTTCCAGGCTGAAGTCGCAAAGACCGCCGCCACGCGAGACAAGCTCATCGCCAACCGCCGCCAGCCACTGACCGGTGTCAGTGAGTTCCCTCAGATCGGCGAGCGTCGGCCTGAGGCCACCAATTCGCCAGTCCCCGATGTGCGAGCTGGGATCCGCGTTCCCGGACCCGGCCCGGCGACCACTGCGACGCCACTCCCGCCCCGTCGACTGGCTGAGCCCTATGAGGCGCTGCGCGCCGCCGCGGAGGCAGCAGCAAGCAAGCCCACGATCTTCCTGGCCAACATTGGTACCGGCCCCTCGTATGTCACGCGGGCAACCTTCTCCAGCAACCTGTTTGCCACCGGTGGTGTCGATGCAGTTGGCGACGGTGGCTACGCCGATGCCGCAGCGGCAGCGGAGGCCTTCAAGGCTTCGGGCGCACAGGCCGCTGTCATCTGCGGGACCGATGCTGCCTATACCGAGCAAGGAGTGGCCTATGCCCAGGCGCTGAAGGCCGCTGGTGCCAGCTTCGTCTACCTGGCCGGACGTGCAGGTGATGCCAAGGATCAGTACGAGGCCGCCGGCATTGACGACTTCGTCTATATGGGAGTCGATGTGCTTTCCACCCTGCAACGCCTACACACCAAGTTGGGAGTCTGAGATGGCGACCGTTCCTGATTTCAGCGGTATCGAGCTCAGTCCGCGCAAGGCCGCCAGCGATCACGCGGCCTGGGCTGACGCGGTCGCAAAACTGACCGGTTCGGTTCCCGACAAGCTCGTCTGGGAGACACCCGAGGGCATCGATGTCTCACCGCTGTACACCGCGGCCGATCTTGAAGGACTGGACCACCTTCGCACCCTTCCGGGTCTGGCTCCCTTTCTGCGGGGTCCGTATCCGACTATGTACGTCAACCAACCGTGGACCGTGCGTCAGTACGCAGGCTTCTCAACTGCGCGTGATTCCAATGCCTTCTACCGACGCAATCTCTCGCAGGGGCAAAAGGGGCTGAGCATTGCCTTCGATCTGGCAACCCACCGTGGCTATGACTCTGATCATCCGCGGGTAGCCGGCGACGTCGGCATGGCCGGTGTGGCCATCGACTCGATCCTGGACATGCGTGAGCTCTTCGACGGCATCCCGCTCGGCGAGATGAGTGTGTCGATGACGATGAACGGTGCTGTGCTGCCGATTCTGGCGCTCTACATCGTTGCTGCTGAAGAGCAGGGTGTGCCAACTGAGAAGCTTGAGGGCACGATCCAAAACGACATCCTCAAAGAGTTCATGGTGCGCAACACCTACATCTATCCGCCGACACCGTCGATGCGCATCATCTCCGACATCTTCGCGTACACCTCGCAGAAGATGCCCAAGTTCAACTCCATCTCCATCTCGGGCTACCACATGCAAGAAGCAGGTGCCACGGCTGATCTCGAACTGGCATACACCTTGGCCGACGGCGTGGAGTACATCCGGGCAGGTGTTGCAGCCGGCTTGCCAGTGGATTCCTTCGCTTCGCGTCTGTCCTTCTTCTGGGCCATCGGCATGAACTTCTACATGGAGATCGCCAAGCTGCGCGCAGCCCGACTGATCTGGGCCAAGCTCGTCAAGGGCATGGAAGCCAAGAACCCGAAGGCGCTCGCGCTGCGGACACATTCACAGACCTCCGGATGGTCCTTGACTGCGCAGGATGTCTACAACAACGTGATGCGCACCTGCGTTGAGGCAATGGCAGCAACTCAGGGCCACACCCAGTCGCTGCACACCAATGCTCTGGACGAAGCTCTCGCGCTGCCCACCGATTTCTCGGCGCGCATCGCACGCAACACGCAGTTGTTCCTGCAGCAGGAGTCAGCCACCACTCGCGTGGTTGACCCCTGGGGTGGCAGCTACTACGTGGAGAAGCTCACGCGTGAACTTGCCGAGAAGGCATGGGCGCACATCCAGGAGATCGAAGAACTCGGTGGCATGACCAAGGCGATCGAGGCCGGTATCCCCAAGTTGCGCATCGAGGAGGCCGCGGCTCGTACCCAGGCGCGTATCGACACTGGCCGTCAGGCCGTGATTGGCGTGAACCTGTTCCAGCCAGAAGAGCCTGAAGACATTGACGTGCTCAAGATCGACAACAAGGCAGTGCGTGAGGATCAGCTCGCCAAGCTTGTTCGACTGAAGGCGGATCGCACTCAGGCCGATGTGGACGTCGCACTTGCGGCAATCGAGGAGGCAGCCCGCGAGGGCAGCGGCAACCTGCTGGAACTGGCGGTCAACGCTGCCCGGGCGCGCGCCACGGTGGGCGAGATATCGATGGCGCTGGAGAACGTCTGGGGCCGCCATAAGGCGGAGATTCGCACGATCTCAGGCGTGTACCGTCAGGAGATGGGCGAGAACGACGAGACCGTAGGTCGCGTGCGCACCCTCGTGGACAGCTTTGAGAAAAAAGAAGGGCGTCGTCCCCGTCTGCTCGTTGCCAAAATGGGCCAAGACGGACACGACCGGGGGCAGAAGGTCATCGCGTCGAGTTTTGCTGACCTTGGCTTCGTCGTGGACATCGGACCGATGTTCCAGACTCCCGAGGAAGTTGCCCGTCAGGCAGTGGAAGCCGACGTCGACATCGTTGGAGCATCCTCCCTTGCCGCCGGACACCTGACCTTGGTGCCGATGCTCAAGGCTGCGTTGGCTGACATGGGACGTCCCGACATCATGGTGGTCGTGGGTGGCGTGATTCCGCCCCAGGACTTTGACGCGCTGTACCAGGCCGGTGCGGCGGCGATCTTCCCTCCTGGGACAGTCATCTCCGCGGCGGCTGAGAAGCTGCTGCAGCAGTTGCTCGAATCGCGTGCATGAAGCAACCGCTGCCGCCGACTGCGGAGCTCGCTGATCTGATCCGTGGCGGGGATCGCATGTGGCTGGCTCGTGCGATCACCTTGATAGAAAGTCGCAAGGCAGACCACCGGCAGCTGGCGGCAGAGCTCTTGACGGCGCTGATGCCCGATACCGGCAAGGCGGATCGCATTGGTCTGACTGGCGTGCCTGGAGTAGGCAAGTCCACCTTCATCGATCAATTCGGCACCAATCTCACGGCCCAAGGCCATCAGGTGGCAGTGCTCGCAGTTGATCCGACTTCGTCGCGCACTGGCGGAGCCATCCTTGGTGACAAGACGCGGATGCAGGATCTGGCCGTTGACCCCAATGCCTTCATTCGCCCATCTCCTGCAGGCAGCTCGCTGGGCGGGGTAGCGCGCAGCACGCGCGAGACCATGCTGCTGTGCGAGGCCGCTGGATTCGACGTGATCATCGTTGAAACAGTCGGCGTCGGACAAAGCGAGACGACAGTTGCAGAGATGGTTGACATCTTTGTTGTGCTGATGCTGGCCGGGGCCGGTGACGAACTGCAGGGCATCAAGAAGGGCGTGCTGGAACTCGCCGATCTGATCGCGGTCAACAAGGCCGATGGCGACAATGTCAAGAAGGCCAAGCTCGCAGCCTCTGACTACCGTCGAGCCATCCGACTGATGACTCCAGAATCCAAGAACTGGACTCCACCGGTGCTCACGTGCTCGGCCGTGGAGAACACCGGTCTCATAGAGATCTGGAATGAGGTCGTTCGGCATCGCGAAATCAAGACTCTCAGCGGCGAACGTGAGCAGCGTCGACATGAGCAGCATCTGCGCTGGATGTGGTCGATGATCTCAGATCGATTGCTCGACGAATTCCGAGAATCGCCGAAAGTGCAGTCGCAACTTGATCGCATCTCAACAGCGGTGCGCAAAGGTGAACTGCCGGCGGCGGTGGCAGCTGACAGTCTCCTCGAGGCCTTCTTGGACAACGACGCGCCGCGCTCATAAGGCGCGAAAAAATGCCCGCCCGAACGCTCGGCTTCACGTCTGTGCCCCACTAGGGTAGAAACAATCGCTTCATCCCGATGCTCTAGTACGAGAACACTCCGAGGGGGAGATGCATGAAAACCAATCTGAAGATCGCCGCGGCTTTTGTCGCCGTGGCAGCACTTGGTCTGGCGGGCTGCAGCAGCAGTACCGACAGTGCCGAGCCATCCTTCAAGGCCTGCCAGGTCACAGACACCGGCGGCGTCGATGACAAGGGTTTCAACCAGACCGCATACAAGGGTGTGACTGACGCTGCAGAGCAGCTCGGTATCCAGGGCTCAGTGCTTGAATCACAGGCCGAGACCGACTACGCAACCAATATCCAGTCCTTCGTCGACCAGGGTTGCAACATCATCATCACCGTGGGCTTCCTGCTTGGTGACGCAACGGCAACGGCCGCTAACGCCAACCCAACGGTGCCGTTCAGCATCGTGGACTACGCCTATGACGAAGGCGTCATCAAGAACAACAATGTGCTGGGTCAGATCTTCAACACCGATGAGGCCTCCTTCCTCGCTGGCTACCTCGCAGCGGGAATGTCCAAGACCGGCACCGTTGGCACCTTCGGTGGTCTGAACATCCCAACCGTGACCATCTTCATGGACGGCTTCTACAACGGCGTTCAGAAGTACAACGCTGACAACGGCAAAAAGGTCAAGGTCCTGGGCTGGAATCCCAAGACCAAGAAGGGGCTGTTCACCGAGAACTTCGAGAAGCTCGATGACGGTCGCACCTTCGCCCAGAACCTTGTTGACGAAGGCGCTGACATCGTGATGCCAGTTGCCGGTCCTGTTGGCCTTGGCTCAGCAGCATTGGCAAGTGAACTGGGAGCAGACAAGCTCATGATCATTGGTGTTGACGCTGATCAGTTCCTGAAGGACAGCGCCAACAGCGGCGTGTACCTCACTTCGGTCCTGAAGAACATGGACGTCACCACGTTCGACGCCATCAAGTCTGTCTTTGATGGCACCTTCAAGGGTGGGACTGTCGTAGGCACACTCGCCAATGGCGGTGTCGCTCTGGCTCCGTACCACGACTTCGAGGCATCGGTGCCAACTGAGTTGCAGGATCAGATCACTGCATTGCAGACCGGAATCATCGACGGCACGGTGAAGGTGAAGTAGCACTACTGGAGGTGGGCGGGGTTCGAGACATCGGATCCCGCCCACCTGCATATCCGGACAGGCATCTTTGTAAGACGAGGGAGGGTGGCGATGGATCTCGAATTGCGCGGTATTCGCAAGGAGTTTCCAGGTGTGCTCGCCAATGATGACGTCAGCCTCGTCGCTCGCTCCGGAAAGGTCCTTGCACTCATCGGCGAGAACGGTGCCGGCAAGAGCACCCTCATGAATGTCCTCTCCGGGATCTACCGCCCAGATGCCGGCGAGATTCTTCTCGACGGTGTGGCCCAGAGCTTCCATGACCCAGGCGCCGCTATTGCTGCTGGCATCGGCATGGTCCATCAGCACTTCATGCTCGTGCAGATCTTCTCGGTTGCCGACAATGTCGTGTTGGGAGTGGAGCCCACCACCTTTGGCGGCGTCATGGACCGCAAGCGGGCACGTACTGAAGTACGAGAGATCTCCCAGCGCTATGGCCTGGCGGTCGACCCAGATGCGATCATCGAAAGCCTTCCCGTGGGTATTCAGCAGCGAGTGGAGATCATCAAGATCCTGTTGCGTGGCGCCAAGGTCATCGTCTTTGACGAGCCGACTGCAGTGTTGACCCCGCAAGAAGTCGAGGAGTTCTTCAGTATCGTCGCCGAGTTGAAATCCAACGGTGCGGCCATCATCTTCATCACCCACAAACTCAAAGAGGCCCTGGCAATCGCCGATGACATCACGGTGCTTCGCGCTGGCAAGGTGGCCGGGCACGCCGACCCGAAGACCGCAACGCCAGAAGAACTTGCAGCGCTGATGGTCGGCCGCGATATTGATCTGTCAGTCGACAAGGCTCCGGCCAAGCCAGGTGCCACTGTGCTCGAACTCAACGACGTCACAGTCACTGATGACTATGGTCGCAAACTGCTGGACTCGATCTCGATGACCGTTGCGGGTGGCGAGATCGTGGGCATCGCTGGAATCCAGGGCAACGGCCAAACTGAGCTCGTGCAGGCCATCACCGGACTCCAGCAGATAGAAACTGGCAAGGTGATATTTGAAGGCCGCGATGTCACCAAACTCAGTCCGCGCAAGCTCCATCAAGCCGGCATTGCGCATGTGCCCGAAGACCGCAACCACATGGGCATGGTGGGCTCGTTCAGTCTGAGTGAGAATCTCATCCTGGATTCGTACTACAGCGATGCGTTCTCCCGTGGCATGCAGTTGCATCGAGACGCCATTCAGGATTCGGCAGTTGCCTTGGTCAAGGCCTACGACGTGCGTCCGCCGAACATCGACAACACTGGTGATGCCCTTTCCGGTGGCAATGCCCAGAAGATGATCGTTGCCCGCGAGTTCAGCCGCGATGTGCCGCTTGTGATCTGTGCTCAGCCGACACGTGGCATTGACGTGGGGTCAATCGAGTACATCCATGAGCAGATCGTCCGCAAGCGCGATGAAGGCAAGGCCATCTTGATTGTCTCGACTGAGCTTGATGAGATCTTCTCCCTGGCCGATCGCATTCTGGTGATGTACGACGGAGAGATTGTGGCTGAGCGCGTCACCAGTGAAACTACGCCAACCGAAATCGGATTGTTCATGGCAGGAAACCACGCATGAGCCAGCAGACTCCAACGCCGCCACCTGAAGCGGGATCGGGCCCGCCAGTCATCACCGAGGAATCGCTTAAGCACGATCGAGGCTTCGTGCAGCGGCTGACTACCAGCGTCAACTGGCGCACCGGCATCTTAATTCCATTCCTCTCAGTCGTCACGGCCCTGTTGATCGGCCTGGTGATCATCGTGCTGAGCGGCTCTTCACTCAGCGAGGCGCTTGAGGCCTACGGCGCACTTCTGCAGGGCTCTGTCGGCTCGGTCAAGGCCATCTCTGAAACCCTCACTGCCGCAGCTCCGCTGATCCTTGTTGGCCTCTCCGTGGCACTCGCCTTCCGTGCCGGCCTATTCAACATCGGCGGCGAGGGCCAGATGGCCATCGGCGGCATGTTCGCTGTTTTCGTTGGCTTCAGCTTCACCGGACTGCCATTGATCGTGCACCTTCCCCTGGCGATCATCGCCGGACTCATCGGCGGCGCGATATGGGGCTTCGTTCCCGGCATCCTGAAGGCCAAGACCGGCGCGCATGAAGTGATCGTGACGATCATGATGAACTACATCGCCGTTCTGCTTGTCGGCTATCTGCTCAAGACCACGCTCTTTCAACGCGAGGGACGAAGCGATCCGGTTTCACAGACGATTCAGGACAGCGCGAAAATGCCGCAGTTGCTCGACTGGATCGATCCGTCGATGCGCATCCACTTTGGGCTGATCATCGCTCTGCTCGCGGCCGCTTTCGTGCACTGGCTGCTCTTTCGCACCACCACGGGCTTTGAGTTCCGAGCCGTCGGCGCGAATCCTGCAGCGGCCAGATATGCGGGCATGTCGGTTGCACGCGTCTACGTCCTGGTCATGGTGATTGCAGGTGGACTCGCGGGGCTCGCCGGAGGTGGGCAGGTGTTGGGCGTGCTTGAGCGCGTGACACCGGGCTTCACTGCCGGCGTTGGCTTTGACGGCATAGCCGTTGCGCTGCTCGGACGCTCGAACCCGGTCGGCGTCGTAGCGGCCGCAGTCCTGTTCGGCGGCCTACGTGCTGGCGGTCAGCAGATGCAGGTGTCCACCGATGTCGGCATCGACCTCATCTCAGTGATCCAGGCCTTGATCATCATCTTTGTCGCAGCGCCCACGCTCATCAGTTCGATCTACCGTTTGAAAACCCCGGTGGCGTCCACCCAGATCAGCAAGGGCTGGGCATCATGACCGCCGCCGTGGAGTCATACGAGATCACCGGTCGCAAGACCAAGATCCTCTCGCGATCGCAGATCCGCAAGGCGCGCATCTCTGGCGTTGCGCTGTTCTTGATGGCTGCCGTGATCATGTTGGTGTTCGTGCCAGCAGTCAGTGGGGTCTCCACCTTCGGTGTCAGCACAGTCACTGACTTCATCCAGCTCAGTCCGATCTCAGTGCCCAGCGCCGGTTCATTGTGGATCCTGTCCGGCGTCCTGGCATTTCTGGGCACCACTCAGTTCATGCGCGGCTTCCAGACAAGGACGACGATCTTCCTGGGGATCGGCTTTGGCGTGTTCGTGCTCGCGATGATGGTCTGGGCATCTTCAGGTCAGCAATTCAGCCTGGTCAGCATGCTGACGGCAACGGTGGCCCGCTCCACACCGATTGCGCTGGGCGCTCTGTCGGGAATCCTCTGCGAGCGCTCGGGCGTGGTGAACATCGGCATCGAGGGCATGCTGCTTGGCGGAGCCTTCACGGGCGTGGTGATGGGCTCGATTCTCGGCGGCTGGATAGGCCTGATTGCAGCCACCTTGACGGGCGGCATCCTTGCGCTGCTGCTCGCAGTGCTGTCAGTCAACTTCAGAGTCGACCAGATCATCATTGGCGTGGTCATCAACATCCTCGTGCTCGGCCTGACGTCGTTCCTTACTTCGCAGTTGCTGATCAAGAACCCCAGCCTCAATGACGCTCCGATCTTCCCGGCAATCAAGATCCCGGTCCTGGGCGATATCCCGATCATCGGTCCGATGTTCTTCAACCAAACCGTCATGGTCTACGGGATGTTCCTGCTCGTGGGCTTGACGACCTTCTTCCTGTTCCGCACACGTTGGGGACTGAGGACCCGAAGTGTGGGCGAGAACCCGAAGGCCGCAGACAGCCTTGGCATCAGCGTTGCCAAGGTTCGCTACCTCGCTGTGATCTACGGCGGCATGGTTGGTGGCTTCGCCGGTGCCTGGTTCACGCTGGGAACCGTGGGTCGTTTTGATGAAGGAATGACCGGTGGTCGCGGCTTCATCGGACTTGCGGCGATGATCTTTGGTGGTTGGAATCCGATCGGCGCCTTCTTGGCCTCGCTGGTGTTCGGCTTCTCCGATTCCCTTCAGCAGAAGTTCGCGGTACTGGACACTCCCATTCCAACGGAGTTCCTGGCCATGGCGCCGTACCTGGTGACGATCATCGTGGTTGCCGGGCTCGTGGGCCGGGCTCGACCACCGGCCGCTGACGGCCAGCCCTTTGAGAAGCAGTGAGCATGGGCGTGGACTGGGAAGGCCTGCACTCGGCCGCTGTGGAGATCATGAGCAAGGCCTATGCGCCCTACTCGCACTTCAAGGTCGGCGTCGCTGGACTCATGGACGATGGACGCATCGTGACTGGCTGCAATGTGGAGAACGCGTCGTACGGCCTGACTCTGTGCGCTGAATGCGGGATGGTGTCCAGCATCCACGCCACGGGTGGCGGATTGCTCACTGCGATCTCATGCGTGGATCAGCATGGCAACGCGCTCATGCCGTGTGGTCGGTGCCGGCAGTTGCTGTGGGAGCACGGCAGTGCAAGCACGCAGATCATGACGCCAGAAGGTGTGCTCACCTTGGCCGAGATCCTGCCTCAAGCCTTTGGCCCATCTGATCTCATTACCCGTTCGGAGGATTCCCATGCTTGAGCCGTTTGCAGCGGTCGATGTCATTCGAGCAAAGCGCGATCGCAATGTGCTCACCGACCCGCAGATCGACTGGGTGATCGACGCCTACGTCCGTGGGGTGGTGGCCGATGAGCAGATGGCAGCGCTGGCCATGGCGATCTTCATCAACGGGATGAATGAGCATGAGACAGTCCGATGGACAACGGCGATGATCGACAGCGGCGAGCGAATGGATTTCACGCATCTTCCGCGTCCCACTGTCGACAAGCATTCAACCGGCGGAGTCGGTGACAAGATCACTTTGCCATTGGTACCCGTTGTAGCTGCATGCGGCGGTGCAGTGCCGCAACTCAGTGGTCGCGGTCTTGGTCACACCGGCGGCACTTTGGACAAACTCGAGTCCATCCCCGGCTGGCGCGCGTTGTTGAGCAACGACGAAATGATGCAGATCCTCACTGAAGTTGGTGGCGTCATCTGTGCGGCAGGCGATGGTCTGGCTCCTGCTGACAAGAAGCTCTACGCACTGCGAGATGTCACGGCGACTGTCGAGAGCATTCCGCTGATTGCCAGCAGCATCATGAGCAAGAAGATTGCTGAAGGCGCCGGTGGGCTTGTCCTTGATGTGAAGACTGGATCAGGGGCCTTCATGAGTCAGCCGGAGTTGGCTCGTGAACTCGCCCAGACCATGGTGCGCATCGGCAATGACTCAGGCTTGCGCACCCGTGCCCTGATCACGGCCATGGATGTTCCGCTGGGATGGGCCATCGGCAACGCACTTGAAGTGCAGGAATCCGTTGACGTGCTGGCCGGCGCAGGCCCCGCCGATGTCATCGAACTCACCTTGACTTTGGCTCGCGAGATGCTGGATCTTGCCGGCATTGATGCGGATCCAGAGAAGACTCTGAAGGACGGCACGGCGATGGATTGCTGGAACCGGATGATCAGGGCGCAGGGCGGGGATCCCACGGCAGCGCTTCCGAAATCGCACGAGAGCCAAGAGGTGTTGGCCACCCAGTCCGGCATCATCACCCACATGGATGCCCTCAGCCTTGGCATCGCAGCCTGGCGCTTGGGTGCGGGTCGAGCGCGCAAGGAGGATCCAGTCTCAGCCGGCGCCGGGATCACCTTGCATGTGAAGCCAGGCGATGCTGTCCAAGCCGGCGATCCGATCCTGACCATGTATGCCGATGACGCAGCCCGCATTCCCCAGGCCTCAGAGGCCCTTCAGGGCGCAATTGAGGTAGGTCCGGCAGATTCAATCGTCAAGCGCCTGCCGCTGATTCTCGAACGCATCACGGGCTGAGGCCAGGAGAGCAGCGACCCGCTAGAGTCGGCTGCAGAATCTCGTCTGGAGGACACTATGAGCACCGAGCACGAAGCAAAGACCTACCCGATTCAGGCCTACGTCTTTGCGACCGTCCTGGCGGCTCTGGTCTTCATGCTGGTGGCGGCCCTCAACGACTACGGCACGGCAGCATTTGCCGCCCCGCTGATCGTCGGCTGGGCCTGGGTCTCGCTGTGGCTGTTCGGCAAGATCGACTCTTCCGAAGATGCGCCCCAAGCCCACTGAGCGCATCTGCGCGGTAGCGTGCTGGCATGGTTGATGCCGGTAGTTTCGCGCCCGTCCCTGCAGATCTGATTGCGCGAGCCCCAAAGGTTCTGCTGCACGATCACCTTGATGGGGGACTTCGTCCTTCAACTGTCATCGAGTTGGCTGCAGATTCCGGATATTCCGAACTCCCGGCGACACAACCAGAAGCACTTGCCTCATGGTTCGCCGATGCTGCGTACTCCGGATCCCTGGAGCGCTACCTGGAGACCTTCAAGCACACTGTTGGCGTCACGCAGACCCAAGCGGCGCTTCGTCGAGTTGCACGCGAATGTGCAATCGATCTCGCTGCCGATGGCGTGGTCTATGCCGAGGTTCGCTACGCACCTGAGTTGCACACTCAGCTTGGGCTCACGCTGCCGAGCATTGTCGAAGCGGTGCTCGCCGGCTTTGCCGAGGGAGAGCGCGAGGCCGCCAAGCTTGGCCAGTCGATCCGGGTTGGTGTGCTGCTCACCGCCATGCGCACCGCAACGCACTCGCGCGAGATTGCCGAGCTCTCGGTTGCCTTCCGCGACCGCGGGGTCGTGGGATTCGATATTGCTGGTGCGGAGGCTGGCTTTCCGCCCACTCGACATCTGGATGCATTTGAATACCTGCGGCGAGAGAACGCGCACTTCACCATCCACGCCGGCGAGGCCTTTGGGCTACCGAGCATCTGGGAAGCCATCCAATGGTGCGGCGCCGATCGCCTTGGACATGGAGTACGGATCGTTGATGACATCACCATCGAGGCCGACGGCGAGGTCACTCTTGGTCGACTTGCTGCATACGTCCGCGATCGACGCATTCCCCTTGAGATGTGCCCGAGTTCCAATGTGCAGACTGCGGCCGCGCCGTCGATTGCAGAGCACCCCATTGGCCTGCTGCGCAGACTGGGCTTTCGGGTCACCGTCAATACTGACAACCGCCTGATGTCAGGCACTTCGATGACACATGAGATGCAACTGCTCTGCGATGCCTTCCATTACGGCCTGGATGACTTGCAGTGGTTCACCGTCAATGCCATGAAGAGCGCGTTTCTGCCCTTCGACGAGCGACTTCAGATTATCAACGAGCAGATCAAGCCTGCCTACGCAGAACTGCGCGCAGTGCTTGCCGATCGCCTGATCAACGGCCAGTCCAGCCTTACAGGCCCATTGGGTGCCACACAGTCTTGATCTCCAGGAAGGCGATCATCTGCTGCAGGCTCGGAGTCTGGTCAGCTGGCGTACTAGTGCGCAGCACCCGCTTCAATGTGCCGGCCGCCTCCCGCTCAAGCTCAACGGCGAGTTCGGCGTCCGCCACTCCGCTGAGGTCAAGTGCGTTGACGTCAGCGTGACTGGCAAGCCAAGGCAGAATCTCAGCCCCGCTGCCGGTCAGGATGTTCACTGCTCCAGCGGGTACGTCGCTGCTGTCCAGCACCTCGGCCATGGTGATGGCCGCAATCGGCCGAGTCTCACTGGCAACGATGATCGCCGAATTACCGCTGACGATGATCGGCGCCAGCACATTGACCAATCCGAGCAGCGCTGGAGTTGACGGAGCAGCGGCAACCACGACACCGGTCGGCTCGGGGATGGAGAAGTTGAAGTACGGCCCGGCCACTGGATTTGCGGTGCCGACAACCTGGGTCAGCTTGTCGGCCCAACCGGCGTACCAGACCATTCGGTCGATGGCCTGCTCAACTTCAAGTCGAGCCTTCTTGGCTGAACCTCCACCGAGCAACTGAAGCTCGTCGGCGAACTGCGCGCTTCGACCTTCCATCACCTCAGCGATGCGATACATGACCTGGCCGCGGTTGTACGCAGTTGCTGATGACCAGGAGTGGAAACCTTTGCGTGCCGCCAGAACAGCGTCGCGCGCGTCCTTGCGGCTCGCCTTGGCCATATTGGTCACGAACTCGCCATCGGCTGCGTTGACTTCAAATACTCGTCCGGACTCGCTCCGGGGGAACTGCCCGCCGACATAGAGCTTGTAGGTCTTTCGCACTTCGAGTCGACTCATGCGCTGACTCCTTTCGCATGATCCTGCAAGTAGGGAGCAAGCCCATGCACCCCGCCTTCGCGACCGAAGCCGGACTCCTTGTAGCCACCAAAGGGGCTGGCCGGGTCAAAGCGATTGAAGGTATTGGCCCACACGACACCCGCGCGCAGGCGGTTGGCCATCCACAGGATCCGGCTTCCCTTCTCAGTCCAGATGCCCGCGCTGAGCCCATATGGAGTGTTGTTCGCCTTCTCGAGTGCTTCCTCGGGTGTGCGGAAGGTCAGGACCGACAACACGGGGCCGAAGATCTCATCTCGTGCAATGCGGTGTGCTTGCGTGACATTGGTGAAGATGGTGGGCGCGAACCAGAAGCCTGCTTCGGGGATTGCACATTCGGCGGTCCACCGCTCGGCGCCCTCGGCATCTCCGACCGCTGTCAGTTCTGTGATGCGGTCCAGTTGCCGGCGTGAGTTGATGGCTCCGATATCGGTGTTCTTATCCAGTGGATCACCCAGACGCAAAGTCGCCAGCCGACGCTTCAGGGCATGAATGACCTCGTCGGCAACTGACTCCTGCACCAGAAGCCGACTGCCTGCGCAGCACACCTGACCTTGGTTGAAGAAGATGCCATTGACGATGCCCTCGATGGCCTCGTCCATGGCCGCATCCTCAAAAACGATGTTGGCAGCCTTACCGCCGAGCTCCAGACTCAGGCCTTTACCGCTGCCGGCGAGCGCTCGTTGGATGGAGCGACCAACGTTGGTGCTGCCGGTGAAGGCAACCTTGTTCACATCGGGATGCTCCACAAGCAGTCGACCGGTTTCGCCGGCTCCAGTGACGATGTTGACCACGCCAGGTGGCAGATCTGCCTGCTGGCAGATCTCAGCGAACAGCAGTGCCGTCAGTGATGTGGTCTCGGCTGGCTTCAAGACCACGGTGTTGCCGGCTGCCAGAGCTGGTGCGATCTTCCAGGCCAGCATGAGCAGCGGAAAGTTCCAGGGGATGACCTGACCCACGACACCAAGGGCCTTGGGCTCGGTGCCGAGCCCGGCGTACTCCAACTTGTCTGCCCAGCCCGCGTAATAGAAGAAATGGGCCGCCACCAGGGGCACGTCGACATCGCGGGACTCACGAATGGGCTTGCCGTTGTCGAGAGATTCAAGTACCGCAAGCTCACGAGCACGCTCTTGAATGATGCGGGCAATGCGGAACAGGTACTTGGCTCGTTCGCGGCCCGACATCCGTGACCAGACCTTGCTGTAGGCCGTGCGCGCCGCCTTCACCGCTGCCTGGACGTCAGCCTCGTCTGCCTCCGTCACCATCGAGAGCACTTCTTCAGTGGCGGGATTGATCGTCTCGAAGGTCTTTGCTCCATCGACGAACTCACCGTTGATGAACAGTCCGTAACTCGGGGCGATGCTCACGATCGACCGCGACTCGGGGGCCGGTGCGTACTCAAATGCCATGGGTCCTGGTCCTTAATCGATCGTGACGTAGTCGGGGCCGGAGTAGTGGCCGGTGCTCATGCGTTGGCGCTGCTGGAGCAGATCGTTGAGCAAAGTGGACGCGCCGAATCGGAACAGATCCGGATTCAGCCAGTCCTCGCCGAGAGTCTCGTTGACCAGCACCAGGTACTTGATTGCGTCCTTGCTCGTGCGGATCCCGCCCGCTGGCTTCATGCCGATTCGGCGACCAGTGATCTCGAAGTAATCGCGAATGGCTTCCAGCATCACCAGGGTGACTGGCAAGGTCGCTGCAGGTGTGACCTTGCCAGTTGAGGTCTTGATGAAGTCGGCACCGGCGAGCATCGCCAGCCAGCTGGCGCGGCGAACATTGTCCAGAGTCTGCAGTTCACCGGTTTCGAGAATCACCTTCAGGTGAGCGGCACCGCAGACCTGCTTCACAGCTTTGATCTGATCGAAGACCATCGCGAGATCGCCCTCGAGAAATGCTCCACGATCAATGACCATGTCAATCTCGTCAGCGCCGGCGGCAACCGCGTGCTGGGTATCGGCGAGTTTCACATCGAGTTCAGCCCGGCCACTTGGGAATGCAGTGGCAACTGCTGCCACGTGCAGGGTGCTGCCGACCTCAGCGCGTGCGGTTGCAACCATGTCGCCGTACACGCACACCGCAGCCACATGCGGCACTGACGGGTCAAGCGGGTCGGGGTGCTTGGCCTTGGCGCATAGCGCGCGGACCTTGCCAGCGGTATCCATGCCTTCCAAGGTCGTGAGGTCGACCATGCTGATGGCGGTGTCAATGGCCCAGCTCTTTGCAGTGGTCTTGATCGAGCGAGTGCCGAGCATGGCAATACGACTATGCGCGCCAACTTCATCCACCCCGGGCAGGCCAAGGACGAGACTGCGCATTGCTGCAGGGGACTGTGCTGCCTCGTCGAGGTCATGAGCGGTCAGCCGAGGCACGATCTCACCCTAGCCATGTGCGCGCGTCCGCGGCGATCCTGGACAGGGCGGCTCCGGCAGCCTCGCGGGCCGCGCGGACGTCACCGCCTTGCACCCGCTCCACGACTTGCAGGTAGCACTTGACCTTGGGCTCAGTGCCGCTTGGGCGCACGATCACCCGCCCGCCATCGTCCAGGTTGAAGCGCAGGCCATCGGTCGGCGGCAATCCATCGGTGGGCAGCTCGAGGTCATCAACACCGATCACCGTGAAGCCACCGATAGAAGTAGGCGGATTGCTTCTCAACGCCTGCATTGACTTGGTGATCTGTGCCGGATCGTTCACTCGCACTGACACCTGCGAGGTGGCATAGACGCCGTGCTCAAGGGCCAACTGATCAAGGAGGCCTTGAATGGTCTGGCCCTTGGCCTTGATGCTCGCCGCCATTTCGGCGAACAGCAGTGCTGCGGTGATGCCGTCCTTGTCGCGCACATTGGCCGGGTCCACGCAGTAGCCGAGCGCTTCTTCATAGCCATAGGCCAGATTGGGCACTCGGCTTATCCATTTGAAGCCGGTCAGAGTCTGGTCGTAGTCCACTCCAGCTGACTTGGCAATGGCTTCCAGCATCGAGCCGGAGACCAGCGACTGGGCCAGTGTTCCGCGAGCGCCGCGTTGCAGCATCCACCAACCAAGCAGCCAGCCCACTTCATCGCCACTGAGCATGCGCCAAGCAGAGTCGCCTGTATCGGGGATGCCGATGGCGCAGCGGTCGGCATCGGGATCGCTGGCGATGATGAGATCAACTGCCTGCTCGCGAGCCAATGCCAATGCCAGATCCATCGCGCCTGGCTCTTCGGGATTGGGAAATGCAACGGTTGGGAAGTCTGCGTCGGGCTGGAATTGCTCGGGTACCGGTATCACTGGCGGAAAACCGGCTCGTGCGAAGACTCGTTCAAGCAGCACTCCGCCCACACCATGCATTGCGGTGTACACAGCACGAACATTGCGATGATGCGAATCAGCGACGAGCGCCGTTGCAGTGTCGATGTATGCCTCGACCACCTGTTCGTCCAAGGTGAGCCACTCGGCATCAGGATCGTCTTGTGCCAGATGGCGCAGCTCGACTTCTCGATCAATCTCCGCACTGATCTCGGCATCAACTGGCGCCACGATCTGAGATCCGTCGCCGAGGTAGACCTTGATGCCATTGTCGCGAGGCGGATTGTGGCTGGCCGTGACCATGACGCCGGCCGCGCACCCGAGCCATCGAATGGCAAATGCGAGCACAGGAGTGGGCAAGGCTCGCGGCAGCACCATGACACTGAGCCCTGACTGGGTCAGCACTGACGCCAGATCATGTGCGAAATCAGCTGATCGGTGGCGGGCATCGTGACCGATGACAACTGAGCCCCCGCCATGCGCTCGCAGGTAGCGGGCCAAACCAGCAGCCGTTTGTCGAACAACCACGCGATTCATCCGATTGGGCCCGGGCCCTAGGGCACCACGGATACCGGCAGTGCCAAAGCTCAATCGCGTTGCGAAGGCATTGTCAAGCGCTGCCAGAGCTTGGTGGGAGCCGGCCTGCGCGGTGGCGATGAGGGTGGCCAATTCGGCCTGAGTCTGCGGATCAGGATCATTGTCGAGCCAGTCCTGAGCCGCACCAAGAGTCCGGCCCAGATCGTGGGTCACCCCAACTCCCGAACAACTTGGCCCAGCAGGACTCCCATTGAGGTTGAGGCTGCTTTGCCGGCCGCCAGCACCTCTTCATGATTGAGCGCTTCACCGCTCATTCCCGCGGCGAGGTTGGTGACCAAGGAGATCCCGAGAATCTCCATACCAAGTGACCGAGCCACGATTGCCTCAAGTGCCGTGCTCATGCCGACCAGGGTTCCACCCATGGCTCGCAACATGCCGATTTCAGCGGGAGTCTCATACATGGGTCCGCGGAACTGCCCGTAGATTCCTTCGGGCAGGGTTGGATCAATGGCCTTGCAGATCTCGCGCAGTCGGCTGCTGTAGAGATCGGTGAGGTCCACAAAGTGCGCACCGTGCAGTGGTGAGGTGCCGGTGAAGTTGATGTGATCCTTGATCAGCACCGGAGTGCCCGGTTGCCAGCTGGGATCCAGCCCGCCGCAGCCATTGGTCAGCACGATGGTGCGGCAGCCGGCAGCAGCGGCAGTTCGCACACCGTGCGTCACAGCGTCAACGCCCCGCTCCTCGTACAGATGCGTGCGCCCGAAGAACACCAGGACGCGAACACCGTCAGCATCAACGCTGCGCACCCGGCCGGCATGACCGGCAACAACTGGAGAGGTGAAGTGCGGCAGCGCAGTCATCGCGACCTCGGCCACCGTTGTGCCCAAGGCATCCCCTGCCGACACCCACCCGGATCCCAGCACAATGGCAACATCGTGTTGGGGTACACCGGTGAGTTCAATCAGCACTTCAGCGGCCTGCGCCGCACGATCCTGGGCCTCAATGGTGCTTGGATGATCGGTCACCCGTGTCAATCTACCGGCGCAGTAGGTGCTTGGTCACGAACCGACGGCAAATCCATCGCATCGAAGGTGCACACGCTCTAGAGTCCGCAGATGACTTGTCCCAACGGCCATGAGGCTCCCTACGCGTCAGCCTTTTGCCCAGCTTGCGGTGCGGCAATGCCGAATGCTGGGCATCAGCAATATCCGACGGCAACTCCTCAGGCCAGCGCGGCACCTCTTCCGGTTCCAACGACCTGGCCGGCGGCTGGGGTTGCGGCACCGAATCAAGGTTCGTATCCCGTCGCGCCCGGCAATTACCTGCCCGCACAGGTGGGCGGGAGCATCGCGCCACGCAATATGTATCTGATAGCGGCCATCATCAACTGGGTGGTGCTTGGCTTCATCATCTTGGTGACTCTTGGATTCGGGATCATCTGTGCGGCCTGGTTCATCCCGATGACCATTCAGATGCACAAGGGCGTGCGAAGCCCCTACAAACACACTTCGCTTGGCGTGTGCGCGCTGCTCTTCTGCAACCTCGTCTCGGGAATTCTCATACTCGCCGACGACAGTGGAAAGCCGCCGAAGCCGCTATAGGCGCGAGGTCATTCAGACGTCACGTGCAGATGCCGCGCCGCCTCAGCAATTGAGCCAGAAAGGCTCGGATAGACGGTGAAGGCGCCTGCCAGCTCATCAACGGTAAGCCGCTGATTGATCGCCACAGTGAGCACATGAATCAGCTCACTGGCGTTGGCGCCCACCACAACTGCTCCGGCGATGAGTCGCGAGCCGCGTCGGCACAGGATCTTCACGAAGCCGTCGTGCTGCTCCTGCATCTTGGCTCGGGCATTGGCAGTGATCGGCAAAATCACGACATCGCCTCGGAAGTTGCCGTCGTCGAGATCTTTCTGGGTGAGTCCGACCGTGGCGATCTCTGGATCGGTGAACACTGTGCTTGATACAAGATGCCGGTCCAGTGGTTGCACTGCGTCTCCGAGTGCATGCCACATGGCGATGCGACCTTGCATGGCCGCAACGGATGCCAGCATCAGCACTCCGGTGCAGTCGCCTGCGGCGTAGATGCCACGCGTTGACGTGCGCGATACACGGTCAACGCGAATGAAGCCGTTGGTATTGATCTCCACTCCAGCACCTGCGAGCCCGAGCATTTCGGTGTTGGGGATCGAGCCAACTGCCATCAGTACATGCGAACCTTCAACCAAGCGACCGTCCTGGAGTTCGACGATGACGCCGTCGCCTTCTCTTCGCACTGCCACGGCTCGTGCTCGGGAAATGACCTCAAGGCCGCGTCGAGCCCAGACTTCTTCGAGCACCGCCGCGGCATCTGAATCCTCGCCGGGCAGCACGCGGTCACGTGATGAGATCAGCACGACGCTGCTGCCAAGCCCGTGATAAGCGCTGGCGAACTCTGCACCGGTGACTCCAGATCCGACAACGATGAGTCGTGGCGGAACTTCAGGCAGGCTGTAGATCTGCTCCCAGTTCAATATGCGCTCGCCGTCGGGCATCGCGTCGGCCAATTGCCGCGGGCGGGCTCCGGTGGCGATCAAGATGGTGTCCGCGCGGTAGGTGTACTCGCCACCCTCAGAAGTCTCCACGAGCACTGAATTTGCGCCATTGAGTCGACCCCTGCCGCGGACCAGGCGCACACCTGCGCGTTCCAGACTCAGTCGGATGTCCTGGCTCTGTGAGTTCGCCAGCGCTATGACTCGCTCGTTGACGGTTGCCAGATTCACGCTGAGCAGATGAGCTGCGGCCTCCTGGCCATCCAGCAGCACTCCGAGCCCGCTGGATTCAGCAGTGGTCATCATGACGTTGGCCGTGGCGATCAAGGTCTTGCTCGGCACGCAGTCAGTCAGGACTGCCGAGCCGCCGATGCCATCGCTGTCGACCAGCGTGACATCTGCGCCAAGCTGCCGGGCCACCAGCGCAGCCTCATAGCCGCCGGGGCCGCCTCCGATGATTACGACCGCTGTCACGTTGCATTCCCTTTCGTTGGCAGCGGCGGGCGGCTATTCGCCCTTGATCTCCAGCAGGACGGTGCCATTCGGAACGGTGGCGCCTGCCTCGGCAGTGAGGTTGGTGATGACGCCAGCCTTGTGGGCGTTCAACGGCTGTTCCATCTTCATGGCCTCCAGCACGATGAGCAGGTCGCCAATGGCAACTTTCTGACCCTCAGTGACCTCGACCTTGACCACAGTGCCCTGCATCGGCGCGACGAGTGCATCGCCGTCGGCAACCGCAGTTGCCTTCTTGCCGCTGGACCTTGGTGCCTTGCTGGACTTCGAGCCGCCGCCGATGACACCGTCGCCAGGAAGGCTGACTTCAAGCCGCTTGCCATTGACCTCAACGACCAGGTTCTGTCGGGCATCAACAGCTGCCAGTCCACCGCTGAATCCCGCATAGGACTGGATCTTGTTGTCAAAGTCCTCATCGATCCAGCGGGTGTGGACAGTGAAGGTCGCCTCTGGATCGGCCGGAGCGAAGTGGGTGTCACGCACCACTTCCCGGTGGAAGGTCAATGCTGTGGCGATGCCTTCAATGACGAACTCATCAAGGGCGCGACGTGCACGCTCAAGGGCCTGAGTGCGGTCCTTGCCCGTGACAATGAGCTTGCCGATCAGCGAGTCGAAGTTGCCGCCGATGACATCGCCGAGGCGAGCACCGGTGTCCAGGCGAATCCCGGGACCACTGGGTGGACGCCACACGATGAGCTCACCTGGACCGGGGAGGAATCCGCGACCTGGATCCTCACCATTGATGCGGAACTCAATGGAGTGGCCGCGCAGCTCTGGGTCTGGATAGTCGATGGCGCCACCGTCAGCGATGCGGAACTGCTCGCGGACCAGGTCGATGCCGGACACCTCTTCAGAAACCGGGTGTTCAACCTGCAATCGGGTGTTGACCTCGAGGAAGGAGATTGTGCCGTCCTGGCCGATGAGGAACTCACAGGTACCGGCGTTGACGTAGCCCGCCTCTTTGAGAATGGCCTTGGACGACTCGTACAGGGTGGCGATCTGCGCTTCGGTGAGGAAGGGCGCTGGCGCTTCCTCGACCAGCTTCTGGTGACGACGCTGAAGTGAGCAGTCGCGCGTGGAGATGACCACCACATTGCCGTGCATGTCGGCCAGGCATTGGGTCTCGACGTGACGAGGCTTGTCCAGGTAGCGCTCCACGAAGCACTCTCCGCGGCCAAAGGCTGCGGTGGCTTCGCGCACTGCTGACTCGAACAGTTCAGGGATCTCATTGAGCTTGTAGGCAACCTTCAAGCCACGGCCACCACCGCCGAAGGCAGCCTTGATGGCAACTGGCAGGCCGAACTCCTTGGCGAAGGCCACAATCTCTTTGGCGCTCTCCACTGGCTCAGCCGTACCGGGAACCTGTGGTGCGCCAGCCTTCTGCGCGATGTGCCGGGCCGAGACCTTGTCGCCAAGGGAGCGGATTGCGGCGGGTGGTGGGCCGATCCATGTGAGGCCGGCGTCAATGACGGCTTGGGCGAAGTCGGCATTCTCGGACAGGAAGCCATAGCCAGGGTGCACAGCGTCGGCGCCGGAGTCAGCGCAGGCCTTGAGGATCTTGTCGAACACGAGGTAGGACTCACCTGCGGTCTCGCCACCGAGGTTGTACGCCTCGTCGGCCATGCGAACATGCATCGCGTTGCGGTCAGGCTCGGCGTAGACAGCGACCGAGGTCAGCCCGGCGTCCTTGCAGGCGCGAATGACGCGGACAGCAATCTCGCCCCGGTTTGCAATCAGTACTTTGCGCACTTCGTTGGCCTCTTCCTCGCGTGTATGCAGATGGCACTGTATCGACCAGAGGGCGCTGAATGCTCACCGCCCACGGCCGTCAGTCTTGGGTCTGGCCTTCTTGCTGGAGTCCGACCCAGAGGTCGGTCCAGGTCACTTCGAACTGTTGCAGTAGTAGGCGCAGCAGGGGGAGCGAAAGGCCAACAACATTTGAAGGATCCCCGTTGATCTTTTCGATGAATGCGCCACCCAGGGCATCCAGGGTGAAGCCACCGGCAACCTGCAGTGGTTCGCCGGTGGCGATGTAGGCCTCGATCTCGATCGCCGTTGGCCTGGCGTGGAAGACCTCGCTGCTGGCGACTTCGCCGAGCTCTTGGCCGGTACTGGGAGCGATGAGCCAATGACCGGTGCGCAGGAAGCCACTGCGCCCGGCCATCTGCTGCCAGCGAGCTCGAGCAGCGTCTGCGTCGCCGGGTTTTCCGTAGGCAATGCCGTCGACGTCCAGCACTGAGTCGCAACCCAGCACGATGACGTCATCGGCTGCTGAGAACTGCTGAGCGACATCGCGGGCCTTGGCTCGGGCCAGCGCCAGGCACAGATCGATCGGTGCAATGGGGGCCAGCGACTCAGCCAGCGCTTCCTCGTCAACTGAGCTCACCCTGATCTCTGCAGAGACGCCAGCATTGGTCAGCAGCATCCGGCGGGCGGGGGAGGCTGAGGCCAGTACGAGTGAGGTCACGCCTTACTGAGGCATCGTCGAGGCGCGCCAAGCTGTGGGGCTTGGACGTGGCGTGCTGTGGATGCCTCGGCTGTAGTCATTCCAAAGCGAGACCCGTGGCTCGGGTTCGGCCTCGGGAGTGGCGCTGGCCACGATCGCCAGAATCGCAGCGAGCTCTTCCTCTGTGGGATTGCCGCTGATGACACGCAACACCGGGCGCTTGGGCTCGGCATGCTCCGAGCTCACAGCGGGATGTTTCCGTGCTTGCGAGGAGCGCGGTTGGCGCGCTTGTTTCGCAGATTGCGCAGTGCGCGGATGATGACCACTCGGGTGTCGTGTGGCTGAATCACGCGGTCGACGTAGCCGCGCTCTGCAGCGCGGTACGGGTTGGCAAGGGTTTCCTTGTACTCCTCGATCAACTCCGCACGCTTGGCAACTGGATCGGTGGCTTCGGCCAGCTCCTTGCGGTACAGGATGTTGGCCGCGCCCTCGGCGCCCATCACGGCGATCTCTGCCGTGGGCCAGGCCAGGTTGATGTCGGAGCCCAGGTGCTTGCTGGACATCACGATGTAGGCACCGCCATAGGCCTTGCGCGTGATCACGCAGATCATCGGGACAGTGGCCTCGGCATAGGCGTAGATGAGCTTGGCGCCGCGACGAATGATGCCGTCCCATTCCTGATGGGTGCCGGGCAGGAATCCGGGGGTGTCAGTGAAGGTGATGATCGGGATGTTGAAGGCATCGCAGGTGCGGATGAAGCGAGCCGCCTTCTCTGAAGCGTCGATGTCAAGGGTGCCAGCGAACTGCATTGGTTGATTGGCCACGATGCCAACGCTGTGTCCTTCGACGCGACCAAAGCCGACCACGATGTTCGGTGCCCAGAGCGCCTGGACTTCAAGGAAGTCGCCATCATCCAAGACGTGTCCGATGACCCGGTGCATGTCGTAGGGCTGGTTGGGTGAATCGGGAACGAGCGAGTCGAGCTCGTAGTCGTCCTCGTTGAGTTCCAGGCTCACATCAGTGTCGAAGATCGGAGCTTCCTCGAGGTTGTTGCTGGGCAGGAAGCCGAGCAGTGCGCGCAGGTATTCAATGGCTTCTTCTTCAGTCGGGGCCATGTGGTGGGCTACACCGGATTTGGTGTTGTGGGTCTGGGCGCCGCCAAGTGCCTCCATCGCCACTTCTTCACCCGTCACGGTCTTGATGACATCGGGGCCTGTGATGAACATGTACGAGGTCTTCTCGACCATGATCGTGAAGTCAGTGATCGCAGGGGAGTAGACGGCGCCGCCGGCGCTTGGACCCATGATCATCGAGATCTGTGGAATCACGCCGGATGCTGCCACGTTGCGCTTGAAGATCTCGCCGTACATGGCCAGCGACGCCACGCCTTCTTGAATACGCGCACCGCCGGAGTCGTTCATGCCGATGACGGGGCAGCCGGTCTTCAGGGCAAGGTCCATCACCTTGACGATCTTCTCGCCGACGAGTTCGCCAAGTGAGCCACCGAAGGTGGAGAAGTCCTGAGCAAAGACGCAGACCGGGCGGCCATCAACTGTGCCGTAGCCGGTGATGACGGCATCGCCGAGCGGTCGCGAGTTCTCTTGACCGAAGTCATGTGATCGGTGGCGGGTGAGCGAGTCGACCTGCTGGAAGGAGTGCTCGTCGAGCAGGAGCTCGATGCGCTCCATGGCCGACAGCTTTCCGCGGCCATGCTGCTTGGTGACGGCCTCCTGCTGGCGGCGGGTGGTTTCGGCCTCGTAGTCAGCCAGTACCGCTCCCTTGCCTGCGGTGGTGTGACTGTCGATGCTCTTCGGATCCTTCGCTGCGGCGCTCATCGGCCCTCCTCGCGCGTTACCTTAGTGGCGTGACCGATCAGGATGCGCGAACTGCCCTGGACCTGCCCACTGTGATTGCCGAGCTTCAGGCTCGTGCCTGGCCGGGCCCGATTCCCACCATTGTGGATACCACAGAGTCGACCAACAGCGATGTTGCGCTCCTTGCTACGGCCGGTGCGCCAGAGGGCTCGTGCGTCGTGGCGGAGTACCAGTCCGCTGGGCGCGGGCGACTGGATCGGCAGTGGGTCAGTCCGCACTCCGCTGGCCTTTGGCTGTCGGTGCTGGTGCGGCCCTCCGACATGCCAAGAGCAAGCTGGAACTGGTTGCCGCTGCTGGCCGGACTTGCAACGGCACGAGCCATCCGCGCAGTGACGGGCGTCATGGCCGAAGTGAAATGGCCAAATGACCTCGTGGTTGTGGATCACAGTTCACGCAAGCTCGGTGGAATCCTGAGCGAGGTGCACGGAGATGACGCAGTCGTGGTGGGCATCGGACTCAATGTGTCGACTGCCAAGGCTGAACTGCCGATTGCCGCGGCAACGTCGGTGAGCTTGGAGGGAGGCAGTGCCAATCGTGAGGCCTTGTTCGCTGCGGTGCTCGCCGGCTTCTCAGAATGCCTGGAGCGTTGGCGCTTGGACGATCCAGAATTGAAAGTGGAGTACCGAGCGCTGTGCGCCTCCATTGGGCGTGTGGTTGAAGCGACGATGCCGGATTCGGTCATTGTGCGGGGTCTGGTGCTTGATGTCGACAATGACGGACACTTGCTCGTCGATGACGGCACCACAACGGTGATGGTCACCACTGGCGACGTAATTCATGCAACGATCTGACCGTGACGTATCCGGCAAAGCTTCTGGCACCAGGTGAATCAATTGTCTATGAACTCCGCCCGCATTGGCGAGGGCTCATCATTCCCGTCTTCTCTTTCCTTGTTGAAGTCTTCATTCTGACTGCGTTGTTCGTGTGGTCAGATGTCTCGTGGTTCCGATGGGCACTGGGTGCCTTGTTCGTGATTCTTGTTGTGTGGCGTTCCTTGATCCCGTTCCTGCGATGGATCACAACCGAGTACGTCTTCACAGATCGCCGGATCATCGTGCGGCAGGGCCTGCTGACAAAAGAGGGCCGCGATATGCCGCTGGCCAAGACGAACAACATCACCTTTCGTCAGAGCATTCTGGGTCGGATGCTCAACTACGGGGATCTGGATATCGATTCAGCCAACGCCGATGGCAGTTTGATCATCAAGGACGTCACCAACGTCGAAGAGATTCAGCGTGACGTCTATCGGCTGCAGGAAGAGGACGATGCGCGCCGCCGACGTGGTGGCGGCGAATCAGGTCTCTCTTGAGCGAGGCGTAGTTCTCTGGCCGAAGCTAAATGAGGCTGGCAGCGTCGCGCTCGGCAAGTTCCTGATCACCCGGTTGGTTCGGCACGGCAGGGAATACCCATTTGCGGTAGCTCCAGAAGCGGAACAAGGTGCCAAGTCCCAGGCCGATGACGTTGGCACTGAGGTTGTCGGCCAAGGCGCTGGTCAAGCCCAAGACGTAGTGGCTGATGTAGAGGCATCCGATGGCGATGGTCATTGCCACGCCATTGAGCAGGAAGAACAGGGGCAGTTCGCGCCCCATATGCGTGCGCCCGCGGTGTCGGAAAGTCCAGTACCGATTGCCGAAATACGCGACCAGAGTGGCGACACAGACACTGACGATCTTCGCGCTGATGGGCCGGTCATACATCGGACCCTGGCCACCGGCAAAACGCAGGTAGTTGAACAGCCCGATATCGACAACAAGTGCAGTAAGTCCGACGAGACCAAATTTTGCAACCTCGCGGTACAGAGCGCGGAATTGATCGCGAAGACCAAGAGCAGCGCGCACCACAAAGGGCCGCTGATCGGTCGAAGGCATTAAGGCAGCATACCGAGTCAATTTGATCGTGAATCTGCATTCATCGGCGCCCGGTAGATTGGGTCAGTGACGCAAGCAGATGGTGCCCCAACGGTCGGGATGATTGGCGGCGGCCAACTTGCGCGCATGACTGCCGAAGCAGCCACCGCCTTGGGAGTCGGCTTCCGGGTGCTGGCTGCAACTCCTCAGGATCCAGCCGCCCAAGTCGTGCACGACGTGCGCTTCGGTGCGCACGATGACCCGGCTGCCGTCCTGGAGTTCGCCGAGGGCTGTGATGTCATCACCTTCGATCATGAACACGTGCCGACAGCGATTCTGGACGCACTGGTGGCCAGAGGGATTGCGGTGCGACCCGGTCCAAGGGCACTAGCCCACGCCCAGGACAAATTGCACATGCGGACCGCACTGACGGCAATCAATGTTCCGTGCCCGCCCTGGTCGAAGGCGGCATCGCCTGCAGATGTGGCGCATTTTGCCCAGGGGCATGGCTGGCCCGTCGTCCTGAAGACCTCTCGTGGTGGCTACGACGGCCGCGGGGTCTGGGTCGTGCACAACGTCGATGAGGCCAGCGCAGTCATGGCAACTCCATTGGCGCCGGACTCCTCTTGGCTGGTTGAGCAATTCGTGCCCTTCACGCGTGAGCTGTCAGCGCAGGTCGCTCGATCCCCACATGGGCAGGCTGTGGCCTACCCGGTTGTCCAGACCACGCAGATCAATGGCATTTGCGCGGAGGTGGTGGCCCCCGCTGTAGAACTCAGTGAAGAGCTGGCACTGCAAGCCCAGGACATCGCATTGCGGATCGCTCGCGACCTGGACGTCGTAGGGATGTTGGCAGTTGAGCTCTTTGAGACCCCTGATGGGCTTGTCGTCAATGAGCTGGCAATGCGCCCGCACAACTCCGGGCACTGGACCATTGACGGCGCAGTCACCAGCCAGTTCGAGAATCACCTTCGCGCGGTGCTCGACCTGCCGCTTGGAGATCCAGCCGGGCGCGCGCCATTTGCGGTGATGGTCAATATTCTGGGAGGCACGGTCGGGGGCTTGTACTCGGCCTATCGCCATGTATTTGCTCGCGATCCTGAGCTGAAGGTGCACCTGTACGGCAAAGAAGTTCGCCCGGGTCGCAAGGTCGGGCACGTGACCGTGCTCGGCGATGACGCCGAGTCATTGCTGAACCGCGGGCGACATGCAGCAGACTACTTCTCGGGCGTTATCAATGAATGAAGGAGAGACCGTGGCAGATCAGCCGTTGGTAGGCATCTGCATGGGCAGTGACTCGGACTGGCCAACGATGCAGGCCGCCGCCGATGCGCTCGATGAGTTCAATGTGTCCTACGAAGTCAACGTCGTCTCAGCTCATCGCATGCCGCACGAAATGGTGGAGTACGGAGCCACTGCGAACACGCGTGGCCTTCGCGTCATCATCGCTGGCGCCGGCGGCGCTGCGCATCTGCCCGGAATGCTCGCTGCACTGACGCCCATCCCGGTCATCGGTGTGCCGGTGGCCGTTGGCTCTCTTGATGGCATGGACTCGCTGCTGTCCATTGTGCAGATGCCAGCCGGAGTCCCGGTGGCAACAGTGGCGATCGGCAATGCCCGCAATGCCGGACTGCTTGCTGTTCGCATGCTTGGCATCGCCGATCCAGACCTGATGGCCTCGATGGTGGACTTTCAGCGTGAGCTCAATGCCTTGGCCAAGAGCAAGGGTCAGAAGATCAAGCGCTAGGCGTTCGGTCGTCCCAGTGCTCGATAGGTGAAGCCGGCGTTGCGCCAGGTATCGGGGTCAAGAATGTTGCGTCCGTCGATGAGGTGACGCTCGCGTACGACTGTAGCCACCGTCGCTGGATTCAGCTCGCGATACTCAGCCCATTCGGTGCCATGCAGAATGAGATCTGCACCTGCCAAGGCCGTGAGCACATCTGTTTCGTAGGTCATATTTGGATACACCTTGGCTGCATTGGGCAGTGCCTTGGGATCGTGCACCACCACGCGCGCCCCGGAATTGCTCATCGCCACCGCGACATCCAGCGAAGGGGAGTCGCGGACATCGTCACTGTTGGGCTTGAAAGCTGCACCGAGCACGGTCACGGCCTTGCCCGTGAAGCTGCCGCCCAGGGTTGCCCGAGCCATATCCACGACATGCGAACGTCTGCGCAAATTGATCTGATCGACTTCGCGCAGGAAGGTCAACGCTTCCTCGGCTCCGATTTCTCCTGCTCGGGCCATGAACGCGCGGATGTCCTTGGGCAAGCACCCACCGCCGAAGCCCAGGCCGGCCGACAGAAAGCGATTGCCGATGCGCGGGTCGTAACCGATCGCCTCGGCAAGCTGCAATACGTCGGCACCAGCCGCCTCGCATACTTCGGCCATTGCATTGATGAAAGAAATCTTGGTGGCAAGGAAGGAGTTCGCGGCGACCTTCACCAGTTCTGCTGTCGGGAAGTCCGTGACCAGAAATGGCGTGCCGATTGCGATCAGTGGTGCGTACACCTCGCGGAGTCGATCTTCGGCTTGCTGGCTGCGCACTCCGACAACCAGCCGGTCGGGAGTGAGCGTGTCTTCAACGGCAAAGCCTTCGCGCAGGAACTCGGGGTTCCAGGCAAGCTCGACTTCTGATGCAGCGATCGCCTTCAAGCGATCAGCGATCAATGCTGCGGTCCCGACCGGGACAGTGGACTTGCCCACCACCAAAGCGTCGGGGCGAAGATGTGGCGCAAGAGCTTCAATCGACCCCATCACCTGCGAGAGATCAGCGCGCTGCGCGCCGGCCAGTTGTGGGGTGCCCACGCAGATGAAATGGATGTCTGCGAAGTTGGCGGCGTCGGCAATTGACGTCGTGAAATTCAGGCGTCCGGCCTTGATATTGCGCTGGAGTACTTCGTCCAGCCCGGGCTCATAGAACGGGACATGACCGCCCTGCAGGATCGATACCTTGACGGGGTCAACATCCACACCAATGACCTCGAAGCCCAATTCGGCCATACACGCAGCGTGGGTTGCACCCAAGTAGCCGGTGCCGATGACGGACAGTCGCAAGGTCATGCCGCAAGGCTACCGACGCACCTCCTGCCAGCCCCTCTACGCTGACCACTGTGAGCAATCCAGTAGCTGTACTGCGTGACCAGGCGGGCAAGATCAAGCGTGGACCCATTCCGGGCCTGCCTGATGGGCTAGCCCTGAAGATCAAGCCAAAGTCCTGGCAGGTGAAAGCCGCCGGTGTGGACTCGCTTCATCAATTGGCCATCATGGTCATCGGTGGCCCACCGATCACGCGAGTGGATGTGCGCATTTCAGTCTGGGATCCACCAAAGGGCTGGACCGGCACTCCCGGACTTCCCGGACTCTCCTCAATCTGGCTGCACGGGCACGGCAAGGGCATCCTGCTTGAGCTGGTCACAGCCGAGCCGGTGGATCCGGGACTGTTGCTGGCCGCCGCCGCTCGCATGCTCCAGCCGATGGTTGCGATGGGCGTTGGACCAATGCTGAGTTTTGCTCCCGGACTGCCGGCTGAGGCGGCCTCGCTCGTCTGTGATCTGCACGATGTAGTGCAGCCAAATGAGCGCGGCAATGTTCACTTGCGACGCACCGACACGCTGGTGGCTTCAACGATGGCGTCAGTGGACTCCATCGAGCGCCAAAGGACAGTGCTCATCGATGAATCGCGCACTGTCTGGACTGTGGACGGGATCGACCACTCGGTGCATGTGAACCCGCTGGTGCACCGCCCCCTCGGGCGTGCGTCAACAGGTCCGTGGACTGTCGGTCTCGCTTCGGTGCAGCTTGGCGAGCTCATCATCGAGGCTCCGGGAATTCACATCAAGACGGCACTGGATCTCAATCAGGCCGAGGTGCGGGACCTGCTTGCCGTGGGTGGTGTGCAGTCTCATGTGCCACTGCCGGCCCGTTGGCAGGCGCAGCTGGAAGCGTGCGGAGTCCTTGCGCAGCAAAAGGATTTTCCCGCGGAGGACATGGACTGGCTGGTCCAGTCCGTGCAAGGTCGTCGCCATGCGCTGCGCATGTATTCACCGGCAGCAGCCTTTGATGCCTGGCCAACTGTCAGCGTGATTGTGATGACCCATCGAGATCGCTTCGTTGACCACCTCGTTGCTCAACTTTCCCAGCTTCGATATCCACGTCTGCAGATTGTTGTCGGCCTGCACGGCGTGCAGATCGATCATCAGCGCTTTGCTGGGATTCCTGGCGATGTCAAGATCGTCGACATCTCAGCGGATGTGCCATTCGGTACGGCCCTTCAGCAGTTGAGCCAGCGGGCAGATGCCAACTTGATCAGCAAGATGGACGATGACGACTTCTACGGTCCTGAGCACATCTGGGATCTTGTGCTGGCTCGGATGTACTCAGGTGCGACCTTGGTGGGCAAGGCATTGGACTGGATCCATGTCGAGTCCGCCAATGTCACTGCGTTCCGTCCAGAATATGCAGCTGAGAGCTACGCGCCATTCATCGCGGGTGGGACGATGCTGATCTCGCGCGCTGATCTGGACTCCGTTGGTGGTTGGCGGCCGGTAGCCAAATCGGTCGATCGTGGATTGATCAATCAGGTGCGCGACAGTGGTGGAGCCATCTACCGCACGCACGGACTTGGCTATCTCTATGAGCGCCGTGGTGAGGGCCATACCGCCAATGCAGTTGAAGAGCACTTCCTGACCAAGACCACGCGCACCTACGAAGGCAGGATTGAGCACGAGGTCTTCGGGACGCGTGCATGACCCAAGCTCCTCTTGGGATCCTGCCGAGGGTCAGTGTGATCATGCCGGTGCTGAATGAGGAGCGGCATCTGCGCGAAGCAGTGCTGCAGATTCTCAATCAGGACTACCAAGGCGAGATAGAAGTGGTGATGGCTGTGGGGCCATCAAGGGATGCGACCCAGCAGGTCGCTGATGCTTTGGCCGCGGAATTCACCTCGGTGCATGTTGTCCAAAACCCCAGCGGCAAGACGCCGGCCGCGTTGAACGCGGCGATTGCCAGGGCCGCAGGCGACGTTGTGGTGCGGGTCGACGGGCACGCGTTGATTCCGCATGACTACGTCGCCAACGGTGTGCAGGTGCTGAACGCAACTGGTGCTGACAATGTCGGCGGGATCATGGATGCCAAGGGCTCCACTCCATTTGAATCAGCAGTAGCGCGCGCTATGACATCACGTTTTGGCGTGGGTGGAGCCGCGTTCCATATCGGCGGTGAGCCGGGTCCGGCCCTGACGGTCTACCTGGGTTGCTTTCGTGCAGATGCGCTGGCGCGGGTTGGCGGCTATGACGAGACCATGGAGCGGGCTCAGGACTGGGAGATGAACCTGCGCATTCGCCAGACTGGCGGCGTGGTGTGGTTCACCCCCCAAATGCGAGTCGAATATCGGCCGCGCGCAAACACACTCGCCTTGGCTCGGCAGTATCACGACTACGGAAGATGGCGACGCGAAGTTGCCCGCCGTCACCCGGAGACCCTTTCTCTTCGCTACCTGGCCGCGCCAATCGCAGTTGTTCTGGTGGCACTTGGCCTCATCGTCGGTGTCATCGGTCTGGCCAGTGGCATGACCTGGCTTGCCCTGGCTGGCTTTGCGATGCCCTTGGGCTATCTGCTAGCCAATCTCCTTGCATCGCTGATCAGCGCATTGGGCAAGCCCCGGCTTGGTCTGCGCGGCACCGCGGCATTGCCCCTTGTCTACGCCACGATGCACGCCGCCTGGGGGCTGGGCTTTCTCCGCGGGGCAGCATGAGGATCTTCGGCAAGAGAAGACTTCGATGGTCGGTGGTGACGTCTGCTCCGGCTGGCGCAGCGGGGGAGCAGTGGGGAGACACCTGGTTCGCCCGCGATCTGGTCGATGCGCTCAACCAGCAGGGTCAGGACGCGAAGGTCATCGCTCGTCATCGAGCCCACGCAGATGAGCGCGCTGATGACGACGTCGTTGTGGTCCTGCGGGGGCTCAATGAGATCACCCCGCGCAAGGGCCCAGGCTCAGCGTGGATTCTCTGGGTCATTTCACATCCTGAACTGGTCAACGAGCAGGAGGCTGCGTCCTACGACACGGTCTTTGCCGCCAGCCGACATTGGCAGCCGGGATTCGTGGATGTGTTGCCGCTGCTGCAGGCAAGCAATCCCCAGCGCTTCACACCGAAGGCAGCAGTCGCCGATTCGGGAGTGCCCTTGCTCTTTGTCGGTTCCACTCGCGGCGAGTATCGACCGATCGTGCGTGATGCAATTGCTGCGCACCTCCCGCTCGCGCTCTACGGAGTGGGCTGGGAGAAGTACGTTGATCCAGCACGGATCACGGCTGAATTCCTGGCAAATGCCCAACTTCCTGCGGCATATGCAGGCGCTCAGGTGGTCTTGAACGATCACCATGTGCACATGGCCGAGCTCGGATTTCTCTCGAACCGATTGTTCGACACCACTGCCACGGCAACGAGAGTGATCAGTGATCGCGCTCTTGGTCTGGACGAGGTTTTCGGTGCTGTTGTGCGCACCTATGAATCGCCCGAGGATCTGCGAATGCTCGTGGCCGATCGTGAATCGAACTTTGCTGGCTACCCAGAACGACTGGCGTTTGCTCGAAAGGTGGCAGACGAGCACAGCTTCGCGGCCCGGGCAGCTGAACTCATTGCTCATGCAACCCAGGTCAGAGATTCGCGATGACCATCGATGTCAGTCTGATTGTCGGCGCTGGTCAATCCGGCGTTGAGAGCATGACTGGCAAGCAGAGCTTGCGCAGTCTGGAGATTGTCGATCGCCTTTCGGATGCCACAGGAACATGGGTGATGTTCGTGCGCAGAGTCGACGGCCTGGATCGGCATGCCGCCAAGAATCTTCTGCTTGCTGCGGAAGCCACCGGCGCCGCCTTGGCGATGGGTGGTGCTCAGGCAGAGCTTGAGGTGCTGACTGGCGTGCAGGTGCAGTCGCGGAGCCCATTCATGGACGTGCACGGCGTGCTGTTCAATCGTCAGTGGTTGCACGCGCGCCAGCCGCTGGGCGATGAGCTGGCCCAAGGGGTGCGCGAGATTGCGACGACCGTTCTTGGATCTACCGAGACGATCGCGCTGATTTCGCAGGCGATAATCGCGGGCCCACCTCCCACGGTCATCGACGGGTCCAAGGCAGTCGTGCGGGCTGGTCCGGTGAGCCGCCTTGCCGGCTTGGCCTTCTCTGTCGCGCGGGTGCTCCCACTCAGCCCGCGGGTGGTCATCGATGTCGACGGTTCCAGAGCCATCGATTCGGCACTGGCTGCTCTGAGTCAACAGTGGCAGGCGCAGCACGGCAAGGTGCAAGTCGAGGTGATCAGCAAACAGGGGCGCAACAGTTGG
Source organism: Actinomycetota bacterium (assembly GCA_030684515.1). Taxonomy (NCBI): domain Bacteria; kingdom Bacillati; phylum Actinomycetota; species Actinomycetota bacterium. Next base: position 99,803 of record JAUXVJ010000025.1, on the reverse strand, counting down.
CGTCACGCCTGGCAGTTGGGTCGGGCCAGATGGGTGGTCACCAACGAACGCTTCATCAGCCGACTGCCGAAGCGCGAGGGGCAGCAACTGGTCGTGGCGGCATTTGAAGTACCGCTGGTGCGCAGCGGTCGTGACAATCCGGATTGGGTGCTGCAGCCAACAAGTGAAAGACGTCCGTCCCGGTCTCAGGTCGAGCGCTGGGATCTGGCGGTGACTTCGAGTCCCTTCGCAACACAGGTTCTTCGATCCTCCAGTGGCTATGAGGGTCCGGTGCTTGAAGGTGTCTCGGCATTCGCCGATGCGATGGCTGCTGCCTTGTCCGAGCCCGACTTGCATGATCGACTCGAATTGGTGCCCTCGCTGCCGCTGGTGCTGCTCGCCCTGCGATCTGCGCAGACACAATTGAGCGTCGAGTCGCTCACCCATGCTTTTGCCGGGCGCTTGCAATTTGTCGTCGTCACAGATGACCTGTCGAGATCTGATGCAAAGCAGGTCGTTGACGATTTGCCGTCCTGGTGCGCAGCAGCGGATCTGATGGTGACGGAGTGGTCGAGCCTGACGATGGAATTTGCCGGCCTGCAACGTCCAATCCTGGCTTTCCAGGCCGACGCGCTTGATGTCGTGCGGCGACGCGGCACGTATGCGGATCTGCCGAAAGTGCTGCCCGGGCCTTGTGTTGGCTCCACGGGTGAACTCATTGAGCGACTCGAGAGTTGGCTGGCGCACGGAGATCACGCCTGGCCCGAGTTCGTGGAGCGTTCCGCTGCCTTTGCGACATTGGGTTGTCGATCGACTGGTGATGCAGCTGTACGGATTCTTGAAGCGATGGAAGGTGCTCGATGAGCACGCGCATCGTTCTCCTTGCGAACAACATCGACGAGATCGGCGGCGCGCAGCGAGTCGTGCATGCACTTGCCGCCGGCTTCGTGAATCGCGGTCATGACGTCACCGTCGTAGGCATTGAGACGCGCGAACCCCGCGGTGATTACTCGGCCGCTGGCTATCGAGTCGAAAGGCTGCTCGAGGCTGCGTATGACAAAGATGAAGGTCCCAATCTCGACGCACAGCGGGCGGCCGCACTTCAGAAGTTGCAGAAGATTCTTGACTCGGGTCCCAAAGGCATCATCATCACGGCGCAGGTCTGGGCGATGGAACACATTGCGCAATGCGCGATCCAGGCTTGGGGCACGGTCGGCCAGTACCACTCCTCTTTCCAAGCTGCCAGTTTTGGCCCGGATCTCAAGCGCGTGATCGATGCCTATCGTGATTGTGATCGCTTCCTGGCGCTGACCACAAGCGATGCGCAGCTGTTCACGACCGCCGGACTCAACAACGCGGCGGCCATGCCCAACCCGCTGGCGCAATGGCCACCGCGGCAGTCCCAGACACGTTCACGAACCATCACCTACTTGGGTCGTTTCTCAGCTGAGAAGGCGCCAATGACGCTCATGCACGCCTGGCGGATCCTCGTCGAGGCCGGACAGCTGTCTGACTGGAATCTTCAGTTCGTGGGTTCGGGTCCGCACGAAGGTCAGATCCGCGAGGCCGCCGCGATGCTGCCCAGAGTGCAGTTGCGCGACCAGGTTGCTGATCCCTTTTCGGTCTTGACCGAGACCGGCATCTTGGCAGTGCCCTCGCTGGTCGAGGGCTCGCCTTTGGTGATGATGGAAGCACTTTCGTGTGGCGTGCCGGTCGTGGCCAGCGACTGCTCGGCTGGGGTTCGCGAACTGCTGGCCGATGAAAGCTGTGGTGTGCTCGTCAATCGTGGGGACCCCAAGGATCTGGCCCATGGCTTGCTGATGCTGGCCCTCGATGACGCCCGGCGCGCATCAATGGCCGCTCGGGGCCCGCAGGTCATGGATGGCTATCGGCTTGAAGTCGTGCTTGATCGTTGGGAGCAGGTCTTCACCGACGTGCTGCGCTGAGCGGCCTAGAGATGCTGGTTGGCGCGGGTGAGGTCTTCGGCGAAGTCGACTTCCACGACAAAGAAGTCAGTGATGTCCAAGGGCAGGACCTTCAGCGATTCGGTTTCAATGGCGATCTCAATGCCGCGTTCGAAGTAGTCGTTGTCCGCGCAGGCTTCCAAGCCCCGAATAAGTGTTGCCCGATCCCCTGCACTGATGTAGTTGATGCCCACGGCTTCACCCAGGGCGGGGCTGACCTGCTTGGACAGCGCATCGATGTAGCCGTCGGCACCGACTGTGTACTTGACTTCTTCATCGGCCACTGCGGCAGTGTTGACGCACACGAAGGACCGGTCGGCATCGATCAAGTTCTTGGCTCGCTGGAGCACCAATGGATCGAAGACCACATCGCCATTGAGCCACAGCACTCCACCATCGGACGCCTGCCGCAATGCCTTGAGAAGACTGCGGTTGGTGTTGGTCTGGTCAAATGACTCGTTGTAGGCGTAGGACACATCTGGAAAGGCTTCCAGGATCGACTCGAGCTTGAAGCCCACCACTGTCAGCACTCGCAGTTGCTCACCGAAGATCTGCTGCAGATTCTCCATTTGCTGCTGCATGATCGTGCGGCCATCGGCAAGTGGTGTCAGTGGCTTTGGCCAGGGTTGCTTGCCAAGACGGGTGCCCATGCCGGCTGCCAGAATGACTGCCTGGTAATTCACATCCATGCCTTCCGGTGCTTGCCCTGAGCCACAAGCAGGCACCGTTTTGGTGCTGTCCGGAGTGGTCACAGTGATGATGACTGGCAGTGACCTATCGTAACGGCGTGCTTAGAGCCCATGGATGTTCCGACTCTCCGACGGGCGAAGCGTGCATGAAGGCAGCATCATGAGTGATCCCGAGCGCCCTTCGCGTCCATCAGTTGCACAGATCCGTGAGGTCTGCCAGCCACCTGCCATTCGGGGACGCAAGAATTCCGAGCACTGGGTTGCTGATGTCTATCTGCGTGATATCTCTCCGTACCTGACCCGAATCCTGCTTCGCACTCCGATCACTGCAAACCAAGTGACGTGGTTGATGGTTGCTACCGGCGCATCGGCCGCGCTGAGCATCCTGATCCCAGGCATCATGGGCCCGATCCTGGCTGTGCTGCTCGGCCAGATGCAGATGCTGTGGGATTGCTGCGATGGCGAGGTTGCTCGCTGGCGTCGCAAGTCCTCGCCCAAGGGCGTGTTCATCGACCGGGTCGGGCACTACACGACAGAGGGATTGATCCCTATTGCGCTGGGAATGCGCGCGGCGGGATTTCCTGATGCTGGCTGGACAGATTCGATCTGGCCATTTCTGGGTGCATTGCTGGCTGTCATCATCTTGTACAACAAGGCCTTGAACGACATGGTGCACGTCTCCCGCGCGTACAACGATCTGCCGAAGTTGGTCGACAAGGAAGAAGTCGGCGTTCCGCAGAACACCGGGCTGCGCAGCCTTCGATCTCTGGCTCGATTCATTCCTTTCCACCGCGCGTATCACTCGGTGGAGCTCACCATCTTGATTCTGGTGGCCGGGATTGTCGATCTGTTCGTGAAGGATCTGCAGGCCACCCAGATCCTGTTGGTCGCCTTGGTGCTCTTGGGTGTGGTCACAATTGTCGGGCACCTGGCCTCGATTCTTTCGTCGAGCAAACTCAGATGAGTCCGCCCAAGTTCGGTGTTGTCCTGCTGACGATGGGCAGGCGACCAGAAGACCTCGCTCGTGGCCTGGCATCGCTGCAGTCGCAAGTCGATGTCGATCTGGACATCGTCGTGGTCGGCAACGGCTGGGAGCCGATTGATCTGCCAGTGGGCGTCAAGGCTCATTGGCTCCAGCGCAATCTCGGCATCCCGGCTGGCCGAAATGCGGGCGTGCCAGAGGTCCAAGGCGATCTGCTCTTCTTCCTTGATGACGATGCTGCGCTTGCTGACGATCAGTTTCTGTCAACGATCGCCCAACGATTTGCCTCAGATCCCACACTTGGGCTGATCCAGCCGCGCGTTGTCGATCCGACTGGGCTGGCGGCACCTGGGCGGTGGGTGCCGCGTCTGCGCGTCGGTGATCCGGCACAGCCCGGGCCAGCGACCTCGCTCTGGGAGGGCGCTGTTGCGATCCGTCGCGAGCTCTTCGATCGCATCGGAGGCTGGCCTGATGAGTTCTTCTATGCACACGAGGGCATTGATCTGGTCTGGCGAGTGTGGGATGAGGGATTCACCCCTTGGTATGCCGGCGATCTCGTGGTGCATCATCCGGTCATCGATCCGGCGCGGCACGAGGAGTACTACCGCCTCAATGCGCGCAACCGGGTGTGGCTAGCGCGACGCAACCTTCCGTTGGTCCTAGAGCCCTTCTATGTCGGCACCTGGGTGGGCATGACCCTGCTCCGTGTGCGCGGTCGAAAAGCCCGCCGTGCCTGGTTCGAAGGGCTGAGTGAGGGCATTCGCGAACGCCCGGCTGGTCGCAAGGTCATGCACTGGAGCACGGTCTGGGCAATGACCAAGGCTGGTCGTCCGCCGGTCATCTAGCGCGAGTTGGAACGTGGCACTAGGAGGCGCAGAAGGATTCGTCACCAGTGTTGAGGTTGGAGTAGACGTCGCCCGCAGCGGAACTGATGACCACTGGCTTGATTGCGGTGAAGTCGGGCCCAATGGTCAACACCATGCGCTGGCCCTTGCCAGTGGAATCAGCCTTGGCGCCAGCTGCCCACACCAAAGTCTTGGCACTGGTGTCCCATTTCGGATCGAAGGTGACGGTGGTGGCGGTAACGGGTGTCTTGGCATTGCCGACATCCTGCACGCGATAGCCCTGCGCCTTCAGTTGCTTGGCAACCTTCTTGGCCAGGCCCTTGGTTGTGGTGCCGTTGCGCACGTCGACATAGATACCTGAAGGCGGGGTCGACAGGGTCGGCTGCCCAGCAATCTTCGGCGGATAGGCAGTGTCGTTGATCATCGCCTGCCACACGGGCCGGGCCTTCTTGTTGTTGGCCACCACATTGGCGCCGTCGCCAGCTGGCTTCCAGGGCATTGTCAGGAAAGTGATGTCCGAAGGGCGAATGTCCTTCATTGACAGCGCGAGTTCTTTGAGGTTCTGCAGGTCAGCCATCTGCGGGTTCGCCGTCAGCGACTCCGTGGCAGCGTTGAGAAGGCCGATGAGCGAAGCTGGGTTGAGCAGGGTTCCGCTGGAAAGCACCTTGCGCGACAGTGACGAGATGAAGGCCTGCTGACGGCGGATGCGCGAAGTGTCGGAGCCGTCGCCAAGTGTCTTGCGTGCGCGAACAAATGCCAGGGCCTCATTGCCGCTGACCAGATGCTTGCCTGCCGACAGCTTCAAGCCACTCTTGGGATCATCGACGGCCTTGGTCAGGCAGATCTCCACGCCGCCGATTGCGTTGACGATCTTCTTGAAGCCGCCGAAGTCGACCTTCACGAAGTTGGTCACGTCCATGCCGGTCATCTCGTTGACCACTTTCAGGGTGCAGCCAGGGCCGCCGTAGGTGAAGGCCTCGTTGAACTTCACATCGGTGCCTGAGACCGTCTGGCCCTTCTTGGTGCATGAGTAGTCGACAAGAGTGTCGCGGGGGATGCTCACCGCGATGGCGCTGCCGCGATCAGCGCTCACGTGCAACAAGATCGCGGTGTCTGACCTTTCGCCGCCGAACTGGCCAGGTCGACCAAAGCCACCATTGCCCTTGCCCGTGCGCGAGTCACTGCCCAAAATCAGCAGATTGAGGGGCTTCATGTTGCCGTTCTCGTCGAAGACCAGCGCCGAGTTGGCATTGCCTGTGCCGCCTAGTTCTTCGCTGACGTCAAGAGTGGTGATATTGCCCTGCAGCTGCCCGATCAGGTGATTGACGCCCGCGCCTACCACGGCGGTCAGCAGCACGGCTCCCGCAGCGATAGCGGCGATAACGCGCGGCCAGCGGCGGCGGGAAGAGCGGGGCATGAATTCCTTATGTCTGATGGGGGTGCGGATCATCGTAAGTCGTGGGCCAAGGAGTTGCGGTGGCTAGGACGGCGTGTTGACCCGAGAGGTTCCCTCGCGAGGGCCGGATGTGATGGATGTGACGCATGTGGCGTGTGATGATGGTGTCAATCTGCTCGCTGTGGCATGGTGGCGGTTTGTCTGATTTGGCCAGAAGGGATCGACGATGGTGACTGGAGTCAACCTTCGGCGACCCCTGATCTGGTGCACCAGCTTGGCTGTGGTGGCCGCTGGTCTGATTCTGCCGGTTGCGCAATGGCCGACTGCGGATCGTTCGCCTGTCACGACCACTGAGCAGTCGATCGCCTTGACGGGCGTGGACCGGCGAGGTGTCAACGATGCGGCTGTGGCGATGGCCTCCTGGTCAGGCGATGCGCACGTGCATTCGCTGCCCCTTGCAGGCCAAGGTGCAGTCACCGCCGCTGTCGACACCGGCGCCCCGCTGCGCCCGGCTCTGGCCACCGCACCCCTGGACACCGATGACTTCGGATTAGTTGCCGTCACTGCTGACTCTCCGCTGGATGAGCGCACGCGCGTGCTGGTGCGGGTCCGTGAGTCTGGCCAATGGTCGAGCTGGGAGCAGCTTGAGCCAACCGACGATCGTCCAGATCCGGGATCTGCTGAAGCAGCCGCTGCGCGCTTCGGAACAGCGCCGCTGCTGACCGGCACGGCCGACGGTGTGCAGGTGCGCATGGACACCCCTGACGGCATCAAGCCGGCCAACGCCCAAGTCGTGCTCTTCGACAATCCAGTCGTCGCGGAGGACGCCGAGCTTCCTGATTCAGAGGCAAACAGCGGACCGATCGCCACCGTCGAGGCCGCAACCCTGGGTGCCCCGCCGCCAGCGATCATCTCTCGAGCCGAGTGGGGGGCCGATGAATCGCTGAGACGCGGAGCCCCGAGTTATGCGGGCACCATCAAGGCCGCCTTCCTGCACCACACGGTCACGACCAACAACTACACGCCAGAGCAAGCGGCCCAGCAAGTGCGCAATCTGTACTCGTACTTCGTCAAGGGACTGAAGTACTCAGATATGGCATACAACTTCATTGTCGATCGCTTCGGTCGCCTGTATGAAGGACGCGCAGGCGGCATGGATCAGGCCGTTGTGGGTGGTCACACCGCTGGCTTCAATCAGGACACCTTCGCGGTCTCGGCATTGGGCAACTTCCAGACTGCTCCTCCTGCACCTGAGCAGCTGAACGCCATTGACGACGCCGTTGCCTCGCTGTTTGCCTGGAAACTGGGCATGAATCATCGGGACCCCAATGGCACAACGCCGCTGACTTCGGACTCCTCGGCAGGTACCTCCAAGTACAAGGCCGGGCAGGTCGCAACGGCAATGGTGATCAGCGGTCACCGTGACATCGGCTCAACTGCCTGTCCGGGCAAGTACCTCGAGCCGCAGCTTCCGGCGATTCGCGCGGCGGCCACAGCCAAGCTCGGCGTCACCGCAACCAACCCTGCGGTCAGCCCCGCTGTGCCGTGGGGCGCGGGTCAGCAATTGGTGGTGAATGCGACGACGAACGCGCCCCTGACCTGGACGATGAGTGTTGCCTCGAGATGCGGCACCGTGGTGCGCAATCTGTCTGGCACGCAGGCTGCTGCTGGTGCACTCTCGATCGGCTGGGACGGCCTGGACAATGCTGGCGCGCAAGTGCCGCCAGGCGCCTACACCTTCGTATTGAATGGCGCGAGCGGTGCTGATGCCATCTATCCATGGACGGGCACCGGTGTCATCAGTCCAACAGCGACCTCACCCATAGATCCATGTGGTCCGCCAGATGCCTTCTCGTTGACCGGCAGTGGATACGGCCATGGCGTGGGCCTGTCGCAGTGGGGCGCCTATGGCATGGCCAAGGAAGGCTTTGATGCCAGTGCAATCGTGGCGCACTACTACCCGGGCACCACTGTTGCTCCTGTCCAGGATGACATGGATATCCGCGTCAACCTGTTCTACCGAGTTGCATCAGCTCGGATGCGAGCCGAAGCACTGGATGCCGGTGGAGGTCCGATTGAAGTGACAGTCGGCGGAGCGGTCACCACTGGTGGGCCAAACGACGTCTTCACCTTCAACGTAGCAGCTGGTGCAGTCAATGTTCAGCGCACGGTGAACGGGCAGACAACCTCTCTTGGCACTGCGCCGTCAGTCACAGTGAAGTGGGCGGGCAATCGAGACTCCGGTTCTGCAGGAGGTCCGGCGACGGCTGTGAATGTGATCGGGCCCAAGGGCTCATTTGGTACGCCGGGTCACCGCTACCGCTATGGAAAAATGGAAGTCATCGCGACCTCCTCGCCCAACGGACCGCGTCTGAACATCGTCAATCAATTGCGCGTGCACGATGAATACCTCTACGGCATCTCAGAGGTCTCCAGTTCGTGGCCTGACGCCGCCATGCAGGCGCAGGTCATTGCGGCACGTTCATACGGAATGGCCAAGATCGCAGCCGGCGTGCGCAAGGCATGCGATTGCAACCTTGATGACGGCGATGGACCCTACGGCGATCAATTCTTTGTCGGTTGGGCAAAGGCCAGCAGTACCAAGGGTGACAAGTGGCTTGCCGCAGTGAACGCCACCTTCGGCTCAGAGACCACTGGCATCGCAGCCTTGTACAACGGGCAACCGATCAGCGCCTTCTACAGTGCCTCAACCGGTGGCGTGACCAACGCTTCCAAGGATGTCTGGGGTGGTGCGCTTCCGTACTCCACCAATGTCGATGATCGCTGGTCGCTGAACGCGGACAATCCCAATGCCAGCTGGACAGTCAATGTTCCGCAGGCGGCGATGGCCGCGGCCTTCGGTGTGCCCGGTGTCTGGAAGGTGGCAGTGGCTGAGCGCCTGCCATCTGGAGCCGTGCGGACTCTCGCGGGAACCATGCAGGACGGGTCTCAGCGGACGATCTCCGGCGAAACCATGCGGTCCAAACTCAGCTTGAAGTCCTCGTACATCAACGCGGTCAATGGCCAGGCTGTTCCGGGCGCTCCCACGGTGACGCCAGGGGTGCCAGCTGCGCCGGTGCCAGCTGCGCCCGTGCCAGCTGCGACGACTGCCCCGGTGCCAGTGGCAGCATCGATCTCCATGGCCATTGGCCCCACGAGCAAGCCCAAGGCTGGCACCTCCCTGAAGTTCAAGGGTCGAGTGGTCCCGGCCGCTGGAGGACTGGTCGTGCAGCGCCAGATGAAGGTCGATGGCGTCTGGCAGTTGAAGGCCAGCACGACGACCAAAGCCAATGGGCGTTACAAATTCACCATCAAGAAGGCTGTCCCGGCCGGCGCACAGTATGAATACCGGGTGGTGGTCCTGCAGAACGGCACCGAAATAGCCGCGAGCACATCAGGCGTCATCACCATCCGAAAGTAGTCACTTCCAGATGCGAGTTGCGCCCTCCTGCTTGGCCGTCTGTTCTGAATCCTGGCCATCGCACAAGATGATGGCTCCAGCACCGACCAGCGGGTGCAAGGGGGGCAGCAGCCAGGCCGCAAGTCCGTTGGCTGAAGCGTGGTTCATGAGGATGCGTGCATCACTTCCGTCTTGTGCGATCGCCCAGTCAAGAGCCTGCAGGCGGGTCAGCGTGGAACCGTCGCTCAGCTCAATTGCTGGTCCATCGCCCGTTGCCGCATCAACCAGCAACGCGTCCGGTTGCATTCGGCACAGAATGGTCGCATCAACGACGGTGTTCGGCAGTCCTTTGTCCACGAGTCCAAGTGGGTGCAAGGAGACCACCCAAGGTTCGCAGCGCTCAGTGAATGGCAAGGCCGATTGCGCAGATGCCACGAGCAGATCGCAATCCGACGGATCCCCATGCTCGACAACAACAACACCGACGGTCCATGCGGCCAGAGTCCACACCACGCGTTGCCAGTGCCAGGGCAGGTGTACCGCCATGCGGGCACCGGGTTCGAGCTCTGCTTCTGTGACTAAGGCCCCAGAGGTTTTTGCAATGGCGTTCAACACGGAGGTGCCGGAGAGCTCAGTGCGCATGCCATCGTGATTGATGGATGTAAGAAAGGGCAGACTGGGTTGACTCCGTGCGCGTTGGACAACGCGAGGCCAGATTGAACCGTCAGATTGCAGTGCCATGCAGCGAACCTAATGCTTGCGCCCCTGTCACTTGTCGATGTGGCACAGTTGCCGAATGACTGAAGCAGTGCTCCTTGTCGGAGGGCAGGGCACTCGCCTTCGGCCGCTCACGATCAACACCCCCAAGCCGATGCTGCCTGTTGCAGGTGTGCCGTTCACGGTGCATCAAATCGCTCGCGCTCGTGATGCCGGAGTCACGCGCATTGTCCTGGGCACGAGCTACAAGGCCGAAGTGTTTCGCGAGTTCATCCAGGAGAGCGATCTTGGTGTTGAGATCGTGATAGCCACTGAACCAGAGCCGCTGGGCACTGGTGGAGCCATTCGATTCGCTGCTTCCCATTTGACCAGCGGCCCAAGCGATTCAGTGCTCATCTTCAACGGCGACGTGCTCTCCGGACTCGACATCAGGGCGCTGGTCGCGCACCACGAACAGACCAAGAGCGACGTCACCATGTATCTGACACCGGTTGAGGATCCGCGCGCCTATGGCCTGGTGCCAACTGATGGCCAGGGTCGCGTCACCGCATTCCTGGAGAAGCCGAGCAGTCTGGAAGGCATCGTCACCAACAACATCAATGCGGGCTGCTATGTCTTCCGACGCGATGTCATCGATCGCATCCCGGCAGGCCAAGTGGTATCGGTCGAACGTGAGACCTTTCCCGAACTGCTGGCGACCGGCGCCATGGTCTCCGGCGTGGTCGACGGGGGCTACTGGCTGGATCTGGGTACTCCATTGGCCTTCGTTCAGGGCTCGCGTGATCTTGTGCTCGGACTGGCTCCATCGCCGGCCGTGCCTGTGCATGGCGACCTGCTTGCCATGCAGGGAGCAGTGATAGCTGCCTCGGCCAATGTGCACGGTGGCTCAGTGATCGGCCGCAATGCCTCAGTCGCTGCAGGTGCGGTGGTCAATGGGTCAGCGGTGTTTGATGATGCGCGCATCCTCGCGGGTGCGCGGGTGATGAACAGCATCATTGGCGTCGGTGCGGTCGTTGGCGAAGGCTCACACCTTGATGGTGTGGTGGTCGGTGATGGCGCAGTTATTGGTGCCGGAAATGAACTTCAGACCGGAGTGCGCATCTGGCCGGATGCGGTCATCGGAGACAGAGCCATCCGCTTCTCAAGCGACGGCTAGTTGAAATTGATGATGTGATCAGTCGCAATGCGCTTGGCGCGACTGATGGGATCTGCTGCCGGGTAGCCGACTGCAAGCGCGCCAAGTGGTTGATATGAACCGGGAAGGTGCAGTACTTGCTGCACGACGTCTGCGCAGAAGATGGTCGAAGAGATCCATGCTGAGCCGAGTCCATTTGCTGCGAGCGACACCATCAGGTTCTGCATTGCTGCGCCGCCGGCGACCATGAAGAGATCTCGCTCTGCAGCGTTGCGTGCTGCATCTGGATACAGATGTGCGGCATCAGCGAGGTCAAGGAATCCGAGTACGAGCACCGGGGCATTGCGCAGGATGTCGCCACGCGCAACCCGGGCGGCGACTGCAGATTCATCGATGCCTTCGGTTGCTCGCAGATCCTGAACCCATCGATTCGTCATCTCCTGCAACAGGTATTCGCGGATCGGCTCATCGCGAAGGATCAAGAACTGCCAAGGCGTCGTGTGATGCGGGGCGGGCGCAGTGATGGCGGCGTCTACTGCAGCGATCAGAGCAGAGTCTGGCACCACAGCATTGGTGAACTGACGAATGGTTCTGCGATTGGCCGCTGCTGTGCGGTGGCCTTCGGCAATGGCTTCGGCAGTCCCCATAGTGAACATGTCCTCGCCCAAAGGACGAATCAGATCACGCGCAGTAGCAGGGGAGTCGCTGGACACGTATGCGCCCAGTCCGCGCACAACGGCTACTGGGCAGTCATTGAGCTTGCCCTTCACGAGATCAGCAGCGGCCGCAATTTCATCAGCAATGGCAATGACAGTCATCTCGAGTGTTCGACCGAACTTGTCGACTCGCCCGGTGTGATCATCAAGAACTGTGATGCCAGCTGCACCGATCGCGACATCCGTGACGCCCATGCGCCAAGGCCGACCCATCGTGTCGGTGATGATCACGCCCAGTTGACGGCTCAATCCGATATTCAACCCGTGCATCAGTGACGCAGCGGATTCATCGGGCTGCGCGGGCAGCAGCACGATGTGCTCTGCATCGACATTGCTTGCATCGACGCCGGCTGCTGCCAGCACCAGACCGTGTTGGGTCTGAACGATCTGCGTTGTTCCGCCGCGATGCTGCCTTGTCGCCACCAAGCGCACGGTCTCGTCGGCAATGGCCTGATCGCGCGACTGGGCTGGCAGGAGTCGACCCTCGGCCTTGGCCACGATCTTGCTGGTAATGACCACGATGTCGCCGGACTCAAGGCCGGTGGAGCCATCGGGCCAATACAGGGAGCGGAGGGCAGGCACGAGCATGGCGGCGATGTCATCGCCTGGTCGGATATCTGGGAGCCCGGCAACTGGCAGCAGGCTGATGCTGGCCATGGCTAGCGACCAGCCAATGCAAGAGTGGCTGCGGCCAGCGCGGCGCTGGCTGCCGGGTCAGACATCAGCAGAGGTGCCGACTCCACCCGAATGCCGCTCGCAGTGATCTCGGCTGCACTGCCAGCATCTTCTTCAGCAATCAGCCAAGCGTCCAGATAGCCACCCGCGCTGCGCGCCCCGTAGTGCAGGCCCACGCCCGCCGCCGATGTCGCCACGCCAATGGCCTCCAAGCATGCATCAGCCATGCCTCGAACCGGCGCCCCGCCGATGATGGGGGAGACGCCCACAACTGCGGCCTGGGTCCCGCGAATCGCGTCAGCAATGCCGCGTACTTGAAGTATCGCTCCGACCGAGACCACGGGATTGCTCGGCGGCACAATCACCAGATCGGTGTCAAGGATGGCATCGATCACGCCGGGCGCTGGCTTTGCGTCATCGATGCCGATCATCACGAAGGCCTCAGCGGTGAGCTGCGCGCGATGCCGGATCCACCACTCTTGGAAGTGGATGGCCACGCGACCTTGATCCGGGTCGTTGACGACCACATGGGTTTCGGCACGGTCATCACTCATCGGCAGCAAGATGACTCCGGGTTGCCAGCGATCGCACAGCGCAGCGGTGACCTCGGAAAGCGTGAAACCCGATTGCAGCGACTGGGTGCGAATCAGATGTGTCGCGAGATCTCGATCACCCAAGCCGAACCACGTCGGTTCCACCCCATACGCGGCCAACTCGTCCTTGACCGTGAAGTGCTCGTCCTCGCGACCCCACCCGCGTTCAGCACTGATGCCACCACCAAGGGTGTACATCACGGTGTCCAGGTCAGGGCAGACCCGCACTCCATGGACCCAGATGTCGTCGCCGGTATTGCCAATGACCGTCACCGTGGTCAGGCTGCCGCCTTGGCCATCAGGATTGACTTCACGCAGATGGTCGAGCAGACCAACAAGAAACCGAGCCCCGCCGATGCCTCCGGACAGGACAGTGATGCGCGATGGGGCAGGGGTCATGGGTGCATCCTGCCAAGTCCACCCCGACTTGGCTGCGTCCCCTCGTTAGAGGACATTTGGGGCGTTCTTCGGCGTGTCGTGTTAATTCTGGGAAAACCATGTCTGATATGTCGGTCTTCAGGTTGACGCGAGCAAATGACACCGGTGTAATACGCCTTCAAGGCAATTGCAATGTTCCAGTAAGGGTCGAGGAGGTCCGATTCGTGACCGACAGCATTTCAGCCGGGGTGATACTGCTTCCGCTGTCCGAGGTCGAAGAGCTCGGTTGGCAGGAACAGGCGCTCTGTGCCCAGACTGATCCTGAAGCATTCTTCCCTGAAAAAGGCGGAAGCACACGTGAAGCAAAGCGTGTCTGCCTGTCGTGCGAGGTACGAGTCGAGTGTCTGGAATTCGCCCTGGAGCAGGATGAGCGATTCGGCATTTGGGGCGGTCTGTCCGAGCGGGAGCGCCGCCGCCTGAAGAAGCGTGCCATCTAGAGTGATCGGGTGCAGTCCGAATTTGAAGAGCGAGAGCTCCAAGCGACTGTCGAGATAGCTCCCGCTGAATTCGAATCCACCGATGCAGGTGCGGCAAGCGAGCAAACCGCAATCGAGGATTTGGCCTGGTCTGAGTGGTTCAGCGAGACTGATGAAGATCAAGGTCCCGCCAGACAAAGGCGCCACCACCACGTCACCGCAGTTCTGGTCAGCCACGACGGTGACACCTGGCTGCCGGCAGTCCTGACCACTTTGGCCAATCAGATCCGTCAGCCAAATGCCTTCGTGGGCGTTGACACCGATTCCAACGACCAAAGCCCGGCCATGCTGCGCACCTCCTTGGGCTTTGACCGAGTCATCACAGCTGACCGCAACGCCGGATTCGGGCAGGCGGTGGCTGCTGGTCTGGAGCATGTGGGCCAGGTCAGGGTGGAGGCCTCGCCGGACGCGGGTGAGCTCATCACGTGGATCTGGCTGCTGCACGATGACAGTGCGCCGGACACCTCCTGTCTGGCGGCGCTGCTTGAAGCCGCCGACGACCAGCCTGATGTGGCAGTCCTTGGTCCAAAAATTCTGGGCTGGCATGACCAGCGACTGCTGCTGGAGGCTGGGTTCAGCGTCACTGGCGCCGGACGTCGCTTCACGGGCCTGGAGCGGCGCGAGCACGATCAGGGCCAGCACGACGGAGTGCGCGATGTTCTCGCGGTGAGTTCCGCAGGCATGTTGATCCGTCGAGATGTGTGGGAGCGGCTCAACGGATTTGATCCGCAGCTTCCGCTCTTTCGAGACGACTTGGACTTCTGCTGGCGAGTGCACCGCGCTGGTGAGCGTGTCATCGTGGTCACCGATGCGGTGCTCCATCACCGTGAGGCCTCAGCTCATGGTCGCCGAGTGGCCGATCTTGCCAAGCACCATCATCGTGCAGATCGCGAGGCAGCTGTCCACGTGCTGCTTGCGCAAAGCCGAGCTTGGGCCAGCCCGTTCATTGCTCTGCGGCTATTGCTCAATAGCGCTGTTCGCGCGCTCGTCTTTCTCCTTGGCAAAGACCTCACGGCTGCTGGTGACGAAGTGCAAGCCGTGCTGCATATCGTCCGACACCCCAGACATCTCGCAGATTCGCGCCATCGGATCCACAAGACCTCAATCGAGCCGGTCTCGGTTGTCTACCGACTGCGTCCAAGTCTTGCCTGGCAGGCGCGACAGGCCTGGGAAGCCCTGCTCGGCATCGCCTCGACAAGCGGGGCATCATCTGGTGGCGCGGCGAGCATTGTCGAAACCGGACCAGGCGATGACGCCTCGGACTTCCTGGACGTCTCTGGCTCAGGACTGGCCCGACGATTGCTCGTGCGACCCAGTGTGGTCCTAGTCCTTGCTCTGGCCCTGTTCTCAATGATCGCCACGCGTGATCTTTGGTGGGGCGATGGAGTGCTGCAAGGGGGCGCGCTCCTGCCCACGCCAGATGGCGCGGCAGACCTTTGGGCGATGTACACACAGGGCTGGCATGACATCGGCCCAGGATCTATCGCGCCAGCTCCGCCATATCTCCTCATGGTCTTTGCCTCAGGAGCAGCGCTGCTGGGCAAGAGCGCGCTTGCAGTGCAGCTCGTCGTGCTGCTGGCAATGGCCTTTGCGGGCTGGGCCGCGTACTTCTGCTTGCGCAATGTCATCAGGAGCAAGCCAGTTCGCATCTGGGCTGCAGCGATGTACGCCGTGCTACCGCCCGTGACGGGCGCGATGACTGCCGGGCGTCTAGGCACCGTCATTGCCGTCATCGCCTTCCCCTTTGCCGTTCGATCATGCGTGCGTCTGGGCACAGGTCACGCAACCCTGCGTCGTGCGGCCGGAACCGCCCTGTTGCTTGCTGTGCTGATTTGCGCGGTGCCGTTCTTCTGGCTCATTGCTGTGATTTTCGCTGTCGCATTCGGCCTGCTGAGTTGGCGTAAGGATCGAGTCGCTGCAAAGCCGCTCGTGCAGCGCCTGGCCATCGCCATTCTTGCTCCAGTTGTGCTGCTTGCGCCGTGGAGCCTGCAGTGGTTCGTGCAGCCTGTGCGTTTCCTGACTGCCTCGGGCGAAAACAATCTGAGCGATCAGGACCTGTCTCCATCGGCCGTGCTGCTGATTCACCCAGGCGGGCCGGGGATGACGCCGATCTGGATCACAGCTGGACTCGTTGTGGCTGGATTACTGGCCTTGTTGCGACGAGATCGACTCATGCCAATTGTGATGGCCATTGGGCTTGGGCTGCTTGGTCTGGCGTTCGCGATGCTGCAGACGATTGTGATGGTGACGCCTCCCGGTGCGACTGATGCGATCAGGCCCTGGCCCGGGCCGGCAACCTTGGTGTGGGGTGCGGGCCTAGTGCTCGCTGCTGCACTTGCGGCTGACGGATTGCGCGATCACATCGGCGGGGCCAGTTTCAGCTTCAATCAGCCGATAGCAGCGGTCGTCACGATTGTTGCGGTACTCACGCCTCTTGCGTGCGCGATTCTGTGGTTCCCCAAGGCGGCTGACGAACTCCATAAGTCATCACCGAGCGCAGTGCCCGCCTTCGTCGCCGCTGACTCGCTGAGTCCGGCAGCTCCGCGCACCTTGATGTTGAGAGCCGATCGGGCTGGCCGAGTGCTCTACACAATGCTGAACGGCCCGGGTCCGGTGCTGGGCGATGCCGACATGGCGCCACCCGGAGAGGTGTGGGAGCCCATTGATGCTGAAGTTGCAGCCCTTGCCTCAGGTCGCGGTGGTAATGAAATCGAAGTGCTCAGTGGCTACGGAGTCCGCTACGTGCTGCTCGCCAAAGGCACGTCAGCGGATCTGATCCCCATCCTTGATGGCGAGCCCGGATTGCGACGACTTTCCAGCGCCAATGGCGAGGTGCTCTGGGGGATTGACGGCGTGACGTCACGGGCACGGTTGCTGACCGATGGCAAGGCCTCAGAATTGAATGTGGTCGGCGGGGAACCTGCTCGGCTGGCTGCTGTTGGCGTTGGCACCGATCCGTACTTGGCCCAGACTCTTGAGGCAGCCGGAGTTGACCGGCAGTTGGTCGTAGGTGCCTTGGCCAATGGTGGGTGGAAGGCAGTGGTCATCGATCCCAAGACCGGCGATGAGACAGGCCTGGAGGCCGTCACGCCTGCTGGCACGCTTGCTTGGTCGCAGGCCTTCACTGTTCCAGCTGGCGCAACGCAGGTGGAAGTTCGCTTTGATGCCTGGACGCGCACCCTGTGGATGTGGATGCAACTGATCGTGCTGATCGTGCTGGTCGTTCTGGCGCTGCCAACACGACGTCTTGATGAAAGCGATCCAGATCTGGATGGCTTTGGCTTTGATGTGCAGGCGGTGAGCCATGAGCACCGAACTTCCTGATGGCGGTCCTTGCCTGGAGCTTGAAGAGTT
Organism: Actinomycetota bacterium; assembly: GCA_030684515.1. NCBI lineage: Bacteria > Bacillati > Actinomycetota > Actinomycetota bacterium. The sequence continues at coordinate 82,444 of JAUXVJ010000025.1, read as the reverse complement.
CGTGAGTGAGCCTTCACAGGCAGGATTCTTCCTTCGCGTCGCGCTGATCAGTGTCGCCTTGATTCTGGGCCTGGGAGTGATCGGGCAGTTCGGCATCAATAATGACGAGGATCTCGCTGTTGCCATGGAACCGATTCAATCCTCGGTGCTGCTGTGTCCTGAACCTGGCGTCGGTGCACAAGCGGGCGCGCGCGTCACAGCTGCGGTGGTGCCGGGCCAAGCAGGTCAAGAAGAGGGCGCCGGGCTGGTGAACCTGACGACCCTGGTTGGCCGGGTTTCGGCCAAGGCGCGGCTCACCGCTCCGGGGGCGCAGACCGAGATCTCTGCAGCTGGCCGCAAGCTTCCGCCTATCCGCGTCGTAGGCACTGGATCGCTGGCGCCGGGCCTGATCGCCAATCAGTGGAGCCGCTCACCTCGCGGTACTGGCCGCGGCATGGCAAGCACGCCTTGCGATTCCGCGGGATCGGATTTCTGGTTTGTCGGCGGCGGCGCGGTTGCTGGTCGACAAACGCGAGTGGTGTTGGTCAATCCGGACAACTTCGCGGCTGTCGTTGATCTGGTGATCTACGGCCCGGGTGGCATTGTGGATGCGCCGGGTGGTCGCGGATTGGTGGTCAGTCCGCTGCAGCGCATGTACGTGCGCATTGATGCATTGGCTCCCGGCGTTGCCACGTCAGCGATCCACGTCATCGCTCGCACCGGGCGCATAGGCGCCTCGGTCGACGATGATCAGATGTCTGGCCTGCAGTCCATTGGCACCGAATGGGTTCCGCGCGCGGCTGCCCCGGCGAAGCATGTCTACGTGCCCGGCGTGTTTCCAGGCAGCGGTGCGCGAGTGCTCGCCATCGCCGCACCCGGAGATCAGGATGCGCAGGTCTCCATCAACGTGATGACCAGCGATGGCACCTTCCAGCCTGCCGAACGTGACCAGATCACTGTGCCAAGTGACAGCGTGGTGAGCATGGACATGTCCAGTGTGACCCAAGGCCAGCCGACCACTTTGGAACTCACATCTGACCAGCCAATCGTTGCGGGTATGCGTCAGTTCTTCGGCAGCCGCAATCAGCAGAACGACACCGCCTACGCATCTGGCGCTCAGGCCCTGATGACCACCGCTGCTGTCAGTGGGCTGCCCGTGCAAGGGGCAACACGAGTGCGCCTGGCTTTGACAGCGCCAAAGGGGGAGTCAAAGGTCAAGATCTCCTTGTATCCCTACCTCGGGCGCGATGTCGTCTCAAGTGCCGTGCAGGAGCGTGAAGTCACGATCCCGGCCGGGACGGTGAAGTGGATTCCGTTGAATCTGCAACAGAATTCGTCCTGGTTCACCGCGGTGGTCACTCCCGTCAACTCCGCTCCATTCCTGGTGGCACACCAGGTGCTGGAGAACTCGCGCTTCGGAGATCTGGTCACTGGCTACCCGTGGCAGGCATTGCGCACTCAGGTTGCTGTGCCCACCGCGATTCAGGACGCCGGGCTGCCTGTTCAGAAGTAGGTTCGGCGCGTCCTGCTCTGACTTGCTCCCCGTGAACGCTAGCGTGCCCGTGTGGCTCGTCGTCGCTGTTCCAAGCCCTCATGTCAGGCCCCTGCGGCCTCTACATTGACGTATGTCTACGCAGATTCGACCGCTGTCCTTGGACCACTGGCCACGTATGCTGAGCCACACTGCTACGACCTTTGCCAGATGCACAGTGAGCGACTGACTGCCCCTCGCGGCTGGGAGATCGTGCGCATCACCCCCGATCCAGATGCGCTGAAGCCGACTTCCGATGATCTTGAGGCATTGGCCAATGCTGTTCGCGAGGCAGCACGACCTCGCTACGTGCCTGGCGGCGACATTGACCACCCACCGGTTCCCAATGGCGCTGTCGAGGTAGCCCGACGCGGCCACCTGCGCATGCTGACGCACGATGAGTCCTACATCGAGCCGAATGCTGACAGGGATTTCTAGTTCATCTGGCTGTTCTGCCCGACCGGTAACCTTCCCCCGTGCGTAATCATCAGCAGGGCAGCCTTGAGCAAGTCATCAAGGCCTATGACATTCGTGGCATCTATCCCGACCAGCTCGACGCCACCCTCGCTTATGAGGTCGGCGCGGCGTTCGTTCGCGTGCTGGGGCTGGCAGCTCATGACGGCGGACCCGGGGCCGTGGTCATCGCCCACGACATGCGCCCATCGGGTCCGGAGTTGGTCGCCTCTTTCGCAGATGGTGTGCAGGACCAAGGCTGCGATGTGGTGCTCATTGGTCTGGCGAGCACAGATGGGCTGTATTTCGCCTCAGGTCGCTTGAACTTGCCCGGAGCGATGTTCACTGCCAGTCATAACCCGGCCCAGTACAACGGCATCAAACTGTGCAAGCAGGAAGCTTCCCCCGTGGGGCAGGACTCCGGCCTGCGCGCTATTCGTGAACTCATCGAGCAGGGTGTTCCGACGTATGAGGGCCCGCGCGGCCAGACTCGTTCGCAGGACATGCTTGCTGACTACGCAAGTTATATGCGTGAGCTTGTTGATGTCTCCTCTGTTCGACCCCTCAAAGTGGTGGTCGATGCGGGCAATGGCATGGGTGGCTACACCGTGCCGGCGGTGCTGCAGGGTGCTGCCGGATTACCCCCGCTTCCGCTTGAGGTCATCTCGATGTACTTCGAACTCGATGGCTCCTTTCCCAATCACGAGGCAAATCCGATTGACCCCGAGACGCTTGTTGATCTACAGGCTCGTGTGGTCGCTGTCGGTGCTGACCTTGGGCTGGCCTTTGATGGTGATGCGGACCGATGCTTTGTCGTCGATGAGAGGGGCGAACTTGTCAGTCCTTCAACTTTGACGGCACTCATTGCTGTGCGTGAGCTGGCGAAGTCACCGGGCTCGGCAGTGATTCACAATCTCATCACCTCGCGTTCGGTGCCAGAGGTCATCATCGAGAACGGCGGCGTTCCTGTGCGCACGCGCGTGGGGCACTCGTTCATCAAGGCGCGCATGGCCGAGACGAATGCGGTGTTTGGCGGCGAGCACTCAGGTCACTTCTACTTCCGTGAGTTCTGGCGGGCCGATTCGGGCATGCTTGCTGCGCTCCACACGATCTCGGCTCTTGGGCACACGCCCGTTGGGACCACGCTGTCATCCATGCTGGCCCAATACATTCGCTACTCGCTCAGCGGTGAGATCAACACCGAGGTTGCTGATCAAGCAGGAGTCACCGCAGCCATCAAGGCTGAGTACAGCCAGTTGCCAGGAGTTGAAGTCGATGAGCTCGACGGCCTGAGCATCACGGCTTCAGATTGGGCATTCAACGTACGCCCGAGTAATACCGAGCCGCTGCTGCGCCTTAATGTGGAGGCCAGGGACCCAGCACGGATGGCCGAGCTTCGCGATGCACTGCTGCAGCGCATGCGCCTCACGTCCTGACTGTCATCGAGGGAGAGCTGTCATGAGCACTGCGCCATTGGGACTTGATCCTGCGCTCTGGCAGGTACTGGCATGCCCATGCGATGCGCACGGCTCACTGAAGGCAGATGAAGCCGCCAGAACGCTGACCTGCACGGTGTGTGGCTTGGTCTTTCCTGTCCGTGATGGCATTCCGGTGATGTTGATCGATGAGGCGACAACGCCAGGTCAGGCATAGCGTGTCGCTGGTCGTGCGGGGGGCGCTGAAGAACTACGACTGGGGAGTCGTTGATGGCTTGGCCCCATGGGTCGGCGCCAGTACAGGTGAAGCGCAAGCCGAGCTCTGGTACGGCGCGCATCCCAGTGGCCGATCGCCGCTGGTCGGGGCAGATGGCATTGCGACCGGCGCCTTCCTGAATCCCGATGTTTTCGGCGGCGATGTACCGATCCTGGTGAAGTTTCTCGCCGCAGCCCGCCCGCTTTCAATCCAGGTGCATCCGCCGGCAGAGTTTGCAGCCGATGGCTACAAGGCCCAGATCGCCACGTCTGATTCACTGCCGGTGTTCGCAGATCGGTCCGAAAAGACCGAAATGCTGATCGCCCTCGAGCCTTTCGAGGCACTGGCTGGTTGGCGCGAACCAACAGAATGCGTGAGTTTCCTGCGCGCATTGCAGTCGGCTGTTGACGATTTTGATCCCAGCGCTGCGATTGCTGCGATTGTCGATGGTGATTTTCCGGCAGCGATTCCTCCCTTGTTGGAGAGCAATTCCATCGCGGCCATCGCCGCTCTTGGACAGTCGGCGCAGTTCATCGGCTTGCCGCAAGCAGAGGTCGATGCCTATCTGCTGGTATCGGCTGACTATCCGGCGGATCTGGGTGCTCTGCTCACTCCCTTGCTGTCCTTTCGGGTGCTGCAGCCTGGCCAGGCTTTGTTCGTGCCTGCCGGAATTCCGCACAGTTACATACGCGGCATCGGCATCGAGGTGATGACCTCCAGCGACAACGTGATTCGTCTCGGCCTGACCTCCAAGGCGGTGTTCCTTGATCAGGCGCTGCAGGCGCTTGACCGCGAGATTCAGCCGCAGTTCATCGGTGCAGAGATTGGCGAAGGTATTGATCCGGCAGGTGCTCCATTTCGTGCGCAACTCACGCGTGAGGGTGCCGAAGAATTGGCAGGCGGGGCTTTTCGAGTCGTGCTGTCCATTGAGGGCAAGGCAACGGTGACCTGCATGGGTCAAGAGATTGTCTTGTTTCCGGGCATGGCCAATGTGATCGCGGCAACCGAGCCGGAGGCCGTGGTTCGCGCAGAAGGGCTCACGGCAATCGTGCAAGCAACGCGATCGGAAAGCACATGAGCACAGAAGGCGGAATGAAGGCTGTCATTGCGGCGCTGATGGCAAACCTTGGCATCGCGGTCAGCAAGTTCGTGGCCTTCGCGTTCACCGGGTCCTCGTCGATGCTGTCTGAAGCCATTCACTCAGTCGCCGACTCCGGCAATCAGATCCTGCTGCTGATCGGTAATAAACGCTCCAACAAGCCAGCCGATGAGCATCATCCCTTCGGATACGGGCGCCGTCGCTATGTCTATGGCTTCGTCGTAGCCATCGTGCTGTTCATGGTCGGTGGTCTGTTCTCGTTGTACGAGGGCATTCACAAGTGGCAGCACCCTGAGCCGCTTGATGACTGGTGGATCGCTGTTGTCGTACTCCTCGTGGCGATTGTGTTGGAGAGTTTCAGTTTCCGCACGGCTATTCGCGAGGCCAACCGCGCGCGCGGAAAGCGCTCGCTTGGCAAATTCGTGCGCGATGCACGTCAGCCTGAACTGCCTGTCATTCTGCTTGAAGACTTTGGTGCATTGATCGGCCTTGTGTTTGCGCTGACTGGTGTCGGGATGGCAGTCATCACGGACGACGGTCGCTTCGATGCTCTCGGTGCGATGGCAGTCGGCACCTTGCTCGTGGTCATTGCCATCTTCTTGGCGATGGAGATGACGACCATGCTGGTAGGAGAAAGCGCACTTCCGGAAGAAGTTGACGCAATTCGTGCAGCACTTGAATCATCGGACGGTGTATTGCGTGTTATTCACCTGCGCACGATGCACGTTGGTCCAGATGAGCTGCTCGTAGGAGCCAAGATTTCGATCGCGAACAGTGGCACGGGCCAAGACATCGCAGCGGCAATTGATGCCGCAGAGAAGTCGCTGCGCGCAGCAGTCCCCACAGCCAGGTACATCTTCCTGGAACCTGACATTGATCGCGAGGCTTCACTTCCGACAGTGATCTAGTTTCGACGCTGAAGCTTCCAGATCGAGGCTGCTGCGGCCAGTGGCCAAAGGTTCAAGACGACTGCCGCGCTGCGTTCAGCCAGTCCCACGCGGTGTGCGTCGGCCACCACTGAAGCGAAGAACCAGCCGGTGGCAATCACCAGCACTGACCCGGCCGCAACAGCCACGGCTGGGCGCAGTGCCCATGCAGTTGATGGCCCGCGCTGCCAGCTCAGCAATGGCCAGACAGCAAGAGCAGCGAATGATCCTGCGGCGACAACGCCGTGCACCGGCGCCGCTTGTCCGGCAGTGGGAAGAGGATTCAAGGCGACAAGGAGCGTGAAGACTCCGCCAGTGCCAAGCAGAACTCGCCCCGCTGGAGCTACGGGTCGCAGCGCCACTGCCGTGCCGATCTGACTTGCTCCCACTGCAAGAAGTGCTGTGCTCATGACCCAGCGGTTCTTTGCATCGGCCCCAGCCAGAGCGCTGATGGTCTGCGTCGTTGCATCGAAGCCCTCGGGCTGCAAGCGGGCCGCGATCGTCCAGCCGGCCACGAGCAGGATCGGGGCGGCTGCCGCTGAGATCAGCCCCCACTTGGGCATGCGTGGCATCCGGGCAGACTATGGCTTCCTCGTTTTCGTCACATTTCGCCCCATGGAGCGTCGCGCTTTGGCCCTGCGCGCCATCTCTGGCAGAATCATCTCGCCGGACCAACGAAGCCTCGTGACGTTCGCGCCCAATCCGCAACACTCACGAGGAGAAATCTATGTCCGTGTTCAAAGCTGATGGCACCCCCGACTTCAAGGTTGCCGATCTGGAGCTGGCCGAATTCGGCCGCGATGAAATCCGTCTGGCCGAGCACGAGATGCCGGGCCTGATGGCCATGCGCGTGGAGTATGGCGACAGCAAGCCGTTGACTGGTGCTCGTATCACCGGGTCATTGCACATGACCGTCCAGACCGCGGTGTTGATCGAGACTCTCGTTGATCTCGGTGCCGATGTGCGCTGGGCCTCGTGCAACATCTTCTCCACCCAGGATCACGCTGCAGCGGCGATCGTGGTTGGCCGCGACGGCACCGTCGCGAAGCCAAGTGGCGTACCGGTGTACGCATGGAAGGGCGAGTCGCTCGAGGAGTACTGGTGGTGCACAGAGCAGATCCTGGAATGGCCAGATGGCAAGGGCCCGAACATGATCCTGGACGATGGTGGCGACGCCACTCTTCTTGTGCACAAGGGACGCGAGTTCGAACTTGCTGGTGCAGTGCCGGCAACGGATGAGAGCCACTCCGAGGAGTACCGGGTCATTCTGCACACCCTTCGTGAGTCACTCGCAAACTACTCCGACAGATTCACCACCATCGCTGACGGAATCAAGGGCGTCACAGAAGAGACGACCACTGGTGTGCACCGTCTGTACGAGATGCTGCGTGCGGGTGAATTGCTCTTCCCGGCCATCAATGTCAACGACTCAGTGACTAAGAGCAAGTTCGACAACAAGTACGGCTGCCGTCATTCACTCATTGACGGCATCAACCGTGCGACCGACACTCTCATCGGCGGCAAGGTTGCCGTGGTCTGCGGCTACGGCGATGTCGGCAAGGGCTCGGCCGAGTCACTGCGTGGCCAGGGTGCTCGCGTCATCATCACTGAGATTGATCCGATCTGTGCGCTGCAGGCAGCCATGGATGGCTACCAGGTAGCTCGCATCGAGGATGTCATCGGCTTGGCAGACATCTTCATCACCGCCACTGGCTGCTATGACGTCATCACTGCGGATCACATGGCGCAGATGAAGCATCAGGCGATCGTGGGCAACATCGGTCACTTCGACAATGAGATCGATATTGCTGGACTTGGCACTCTTCCCGGCATCAAGCGCAAGACCATCAAGCCACAGGTTGATGAGTGGACCTTCGCTGATGGCCACTCGATCATCATGCTGTCCGAAGGTCGCCTGCTGAACCTAGGCAACGCAACGGGCCATCCTTCATTTGTGATGAGCAACTCCTTCACCAACCAGGTCCTCGCGCAGATCGAGCTGTTCACCAAGCTCGATCAGTACCCGCTTGGCGTCTACACCCTGCCCAAGCACCTTGACGAGAAGGTTGCCCGTCTGCACCTTGAGGCCCTTGGTGTGCAACTCACCGATCTCACCAAGCAGCAGGCCGAGTACTTGGGTGTCGATGTTGCCGGCCCGTACAAGCCGGAGCACTACCGCTACTGAGTTCAAGGCAATGAGGGGTGGATGCCGGCGTCGGCATCCACCCCTCATGCATTTCCTATGAATCCAGAAACTCCTGCATCTGGGCAATCTCGGCCTGCTGCGAGGAGATGATCCCCTTTGCCAGAGCCGCCACGTCAGGGTTCGAGGAGTTCTCAACCGCCTGGGCCATGTCTATCGCGCCTTCGTGGTGGGCAATCATCAGTTCGGCGTACAGCCGGTCGAATGCTGCACCCTTGGCAGCTGCCAACTTGTCCATGTCCTCGTCAGACACAATGCCGGCCATTCCATGCCCACCGTGGGCGGACATGGAATCCATCATCGTCATACGAGGCATGCCCCAAGTGTCCAGCCAGCCGGCCATCAGTTCGATCTCTGGCTGCTGGGCGTTCTGAATCGTCATCGCAAGATCCTTGATGAATGTCGACGAGGCTCGTTCTGGGGCCAGTTGTGACATCTCCACGGCTTGTTCGTGATGAGGAATCATCATCTGGGAGAAGGAGATGTCTGCAGCGGAGGCCTGGTTTGCATCGTTGTCCATCATCATGCCTGAGGTGCCCGGGCTTGACTGATTCATCATGTCGCCCGAAGTGGGAGACGTGGTATCGCTTGAGCATGCCCCAAGCGACAATGCTGCGAAGAGCGAGAGAGCGCAGACGGCTCCCAGTTTCATTTTTGTGTTCATGTTGAGCCTTTCAGTTGAGGGAGGTGAGATGTGTGCGAGAAATCAGCACATGTCACGTCCGCGAAACTGACAGCGCGAGCAGATCGGGAGGACTTGGCGGCCACAACTGCCGAATGCGAGTGACGCTCTGCACAGTGCGCTGGCGGGCGCGCAGCCAGTCCTTGGGGGATTGTGGCCGGAGCAGAATGACAAAGGCAAGGATTGCCAAGCACATGGCAATCAGGCACGCGCACCCAAGCGCTGAGTTGGAGTGGGAGTGGCTTGGTGAAGGACTCGAATTGGCTGTGACCGGCATCGCCATGCCCGCAGGCTCGGCCGCAATTGCGACCGAGGAAGCGCTCGTCGCGTGCTGGAGGTCATCACATTGAGCCAGCGAGAGATGATGCATGGACACCAAGCCAAGGAACAGCGCAACGGTCGCGAACAGGCGCAGGAGTCCGGCGCGCTGAGTCCCCTTCACATCCCAATTGTGCGCCTCTTGCGTTCGGCTTGACTATTGGCCCGCGATTTGGGACATGATCATCTTGATGTATTCGTTCCGGATCGCCATTTCTGCGGGGCTGGCTGCGCTCATGATGTGCCTGCTTTTTGCTGGCAGCGAGCCGGGATTTGCTGCGAATTCAAGTGGCACGCCACAGACCATCGGCAAGTCGGTGAAGGGTCGTGCGATTGTTGCGACCCATCGGGGACCAGAATCAGCGCCTGTCCGGATCGTGGTACTTGGCCAGATGCATGGCAATGAGCGCGCAGGTCGGCGCATAGTGAGCTTGTTGCAGACTCGCGTGCTTCCGGCTCATGTCCAACTCTGGCTCATCTCCACAGTGAATCCCGATGGTGCGGTGCTTGGAACGCGTCGCAATGCCAACAAGGTCGACATCAATCGCAATTTTCCCAGCCAGTGGAGGACCAGCAAGAAGCGCTCGCCCTATTACCCCGGTCCAAGTGTGGCAAGTGAGCCAGAGACGCAAAGCCTGATGGCCTTCCTCAGCGAGGTGAAGCCGACGGCGGTCCTGTCATTTCATCAGGCGTACGGGATGGTCGACGACCCCTATCCGCGTGGGCATGCGGCTGCCAAGAAGTTCGGCGCGCTCTTGGGCCTGCCCACTGGGATTGTTCCCTGTCGGGGTGTGTGCAGGGGGACAATGACAGCCTGGGTGAACTCCGAGTTGCAGGCCATCGGGCTCACCGTTGAATTGCGCTCCAAGGTCACGCCTGCAGGGGCGCAGCGCGCAGCATCGGCGGTCATCGGGCTCGCAGCCTGGCTGGCGGGCACTCCAGTGCCCACCCCTGCTCTTACGCCGGCACCCGAGCCGACAGCTTCGCCAACTCCAACGCCAATTCCCACGCAAGATCCAAACTTTGTTCCTGCCCCAACCCCAAGCCTCATCCCACCTGAACCTGCAGATCTTCAATGAGTGCGCAGAAGGCATCGACCACTTCCGGGTCAAAGTGTGAGCCTGAACCTGCTTTGATGTGCGCGAGCACTTCAGCCATGGGCATGGCCACCCGATACACGCGCTTTGTTGACAGCGCATCGAACACATCCACCACTGTAAAGATGCGAGCCCAAAGTGGAATGTCGGTACCGCTCAGACCCTGCGGGTACCCGGCGCCGTCCCAGCGCTCGTGATGGCAGTAGGGGATGTCCATCGCGTCCTTGAGGAACTCAATCGGCTCCAAGATGTGCATCGCGATATCCGGGTGCTGGCGCATCAATGCCCACTGCTCTTCGTCGAGGGGGCCAGGAAACTGCAGGACGGCATCGGGAATGCCGATCTTTCCGATATCATGCAGAAGAGCGCCGCGGTAGATGATGGGCAGGTCCTTGGCGTCTACCCCCATGGACTTTGCCAGCAGCACGGTGAGTGAGGCAACGTTCTGAGAGTGCTCTGCCATGTCGGGCTCGCGGGCATCCATGGCCATGGCCCAGCCCAGAAGGCTCTCATCCCAGGCAGCCTGCAGATTCTCATTCGCCGTGGCCAATCGCTTGATGTACAGGTGCACCGCGAGGTACAGCACGAAGGCTGAGATGGTGACAAACACCAGGCCCTTCGCCGATTGCGCCCATGCAGCGAAGTCGCTCTCAGGAAGCAGCAAGTCAACGGCTCGATCGGAACCGAGTATCCACAAGATGGAGAGCAGCAGATATGCAGTGGCGATCTTCGCTGCGAAATCGAAGTGCCGTGGGATGAGTGCCTGCCGCGGCGGCCGCAGGGTGGGGATTTGATGGTGGGAACGGTGGGTGTGCACGCTGCCTCCTGCCCCAATACCGGAGACGAGTCTCCCTATTTGGCACGGTACTCCGAAAGCGACCAACGGGGCAGGCATTCGACTCGTTGCCGCACTGCCCGGTCCTTAGGATCACCGCATGAACGACATCCTGGGACTTGCCACCGTCATCTTTCCTACGGCTGACCTTCAAGCATCAAAATCCTGGTGGGCACAGGCCTTGGGCAAGCAGCCATATTTTGACGAGCCGTTCTATGTCGGCTTCGAGCTGAATGGCTACGAGCTCGGCATCAACCCCGGCGCTTCGATTGCGGACGGGCCAGTGGCCTATTTGCGCACTGACAACATCGTTCGGGCGTTCTCAGACTTCATCGACAACGGCTGCACAATTGTTGGTGGCATCAGCGCGGTCGGTGAAGGCATCCGCGTAGGCGAACTGCGCAACCCCGAAGGCTTTGTCTTCGGGGTGATAGAAAACCCGAACTTCACCAAGTGAGTGCAGTGCTGACGGACCGCTAGTCGGCTTGGATCGTCAGGATCGTGACTGGCTGGCCGCCCGTGACAGCCCGGGAGGTCGTCACAGACGCTGAACTCGTGGATCCATCGGCCTTGCGAATCTCCACGCGGCCATCTTCAGGGATGTTGTAGTTCGATCCGACTGTCACCCCCATGCCAAGCAATGCCTGAGCTGCCGGGTTGGCATGCAGCACCTGCTGCTCATCTGAAAGCAGCAGTACGCCGTCATTCATGGTGGCGACGACATGTGTGAAGGGTTCAGTCGCCATATTGGTGCGGTCCTCATGGCGAGCGGCTTCACTGTCGTCAGCACGTTTGATCGCTCGTTCGCTGATCAAGGAGAGCACGATGGCGAGGACTGTGATGAAGAGCGTGATCACCAATTCGGCCGTGATGACGAACTTCCAGTTGTCATTGCCTCTGTCGGTGGCTCCAGTCAGACCCAGGCGCGCAGATGCCACCGACAAAGCCACCTGCTCGTCGACCTCCAGGAACACCGCTCCATTGATGATGCTTGCGACACCAGCTGGCGTGTACTGCGCCGAGAGCGCAAGGTCCACAGCCTTGCTTGCCTCTGCGGTATATGCCTCGATAGATGCTTCTAGTTCGGCTGAACCGGGTGCATGTGGTGTGGTCACTTTGCTCATCGAATTCTTATAACCAGGGTTGAGCTCTTCAAGGGCGGCGAGCATCGCATTGCCCTCGCCAGCGACGTAGCCCGCAGCTGCGCCCTTGAGGTTGTAGTTCAGCGACTCACGACTGGATTCGGTGCGACTCAGGATCGTGGATTGCGTGTTGTAGCCGTTGATCTCATCGATGATCTTGTTTGCGTAACTGAACCAGATAGCGCCGACCACGACGGGCAGTAGACACAGGACCACGAGAATGACGCGACGCCGAATCTTGTTTCGCTGCTTGCGGGAGTTCGCATTGCGATCACGTTTAGACGCCACTGACTCACAGACCCTTCTCGGAGGAATACGGAAGGCTAGCCGCTGTACCGCTCTTGGGAGCATAGTTTGGGCCGATCCGTGCACTTTGCGTGCGGTACTGGGTATGGCGCAGTTTGAGTGGCACCATGAGGGTATGAATCAACCCTCAGACTTTGGCACGCTCGGAAAGGTTCTGGTCGTCGATGACGATGCAGCGCTCTCAGAGATGCTGGGCATCGTGCTGCGGCAAGAGGGATTCTCCGCGGAATTCTGTGCTGACGGTTCATTGGCGCTGGATCGATTCCGCGCTGTCCAGCCAGACATCGTGCTGCTGGATGTCATGCTGCCCGGAATGAACGGCATAGAGATCTGTCGGGCAATCCGCAAGGAATCCGGCGTCCCGATCGTGATGCTCACGGCACGCAGCGACACCGTTGATGTGGTCGTGGGGCTGGAATCCGGGGCAGACGACTACGTCGTCAAGCCCTTCAAGCCCCGTGAGCTCATTGCCCGACTGCGAGCGCGTGTGCGCCGTGGTGACGATGCCGCGGCCCAACCGCTGGCTATTGGCGATCTACGCATAGATGTGGCAGGCCACAAGGTTTCGCGCAACAGCGAGATGCTTTCGCTGACCCCCTTGGAGTTTGACCTGCTGGTCTGCCTGGCACGCAAGCCCGGGCAGGTCTTCACGCGTGAGGCCCTGCTGCACGATGTCTGGGGCTACCAGCACGCAGCGGACACTCGACTGGTCAATGTGCACGTGCAAAGGCTCCGGTCCAAGGTAGAGCGCGATCCAGAGCGTCCCGAATACGTGCTCACCGTGCGGGGGATTGGCTACAAGGCAGGACCCGCTTGACCTCGATTCGCTATTCGCGGCCACGCCTTGCCGCGGCGCTGAGTCCAGCTGCCGCGCCTTTCCGGTGGCTCAAGCGCGGCTGGCGCGGCTCCCTTCTCCTACGCATCACCACGATCACCCTGGTGTCCTCTCTCATTGTGTTGACCGTTCTCGGCGTCTCCTTGCTCAGCAAGGTCACGACCGGCCTGATGGGAGCCAAGGAGCAGACTTCGATCGCTGAAGCTTCGGCGGGATTGATTGAGGCCCAACGAATCATTGAAGCGGCGGAGGCATCGCCGACGGCGCCCTCGCCTTCCCGTTTGGTGGATGCCATCGTGGCCGGGCTGGGATCGCAAGGCGGAACCTCAACACAGTTCGACATCCTGCTGCTCGCTGCCCAGCCGGGACAGGCGCTCCCCGAACGTGGCACGAATCTGGTGTCCACCTCCAGTATCGATCCCGAACTTCGTGTGGCGTTGAATCAAGACCAGACGCAGTTGTGGACCTATGACCCAATCCGCTACATCAATGGTCTCAGCGTCCCCGGATTGCTCGTTGGTGCGCCGCTTGAGATTCCGTCGCTTGGTCGCTATCACCTGTACTACCTGTTTCCGCTGACTCAAGAGCAACAGACCCTTGACCTGGTTCGAGGCGCAGTGCTGTTGACAGGCGCGCTGCTCCTGGTGCTGCTCACGCTCATCGCTCGACTGGTGACTCGACTGGTGGTCAATCCGGTGCGTGAAGCCGCGCGTACTGCTGCATTGCTTGCTGACGGGCAACTCTCCGAACGCATGACGGTTCGCGGTGAGGACGAGCTGGCACAACTGGCCACTACCTTCAACGAGATGGCCGAGAGCCTGCAACAGCAGATCAAGCAGCTGGAAGAGCTCTCGCGCGTGCAGCAGCGATTCGTGGCTGACGTCTCGCACGAACTTCGTACCCCGTTGACAACTATTCGCATGGCAGCAGACCTGATGTTCGAACGGCGGGTGGAGTTTGACGCAGCGACAGCGCGAGCCGCGGAGCTGCTTCAGAATCAATTGGACCGCTTCGAGGAACTGCTGGTTGATCTGCTGGAGATTTCGCGTTTCGATGCCGGCGTTGCGGTCCTGGATCTTGAAGCCTGTGACGTGAACGCCCTTGTTGCTCGCGCAGTTGAGCAAGCGCGACCTTTGGCCACGCGCATCGATACCAGCCTGGAACTCGTTGCCTCGCCCGATCCGGCGCTCGTTGCAGCAGACAGCAGGCGCATCAACAGAGTCGTACGCAATCTTCTGGACAACGCAATCGAACACAGCGATGGCAAGGGCGTCGTTGTCACCGTCGGCACGAATGAGGATGCAGTCGCGATTTGCGTCCGTGACTATGGGCTTGGCCTGCGACCGGGTGAGTCTGGGCTGGTGTTCAACCGCTTCTGGCGCGCGGATCCGGCGCGGGCACGCACCACGGGCGGAACTGGACTGGGCTTGTCCATTGCATTTGAGGATGCCCGACTTCACGGTGGTTGGCTTGAGGCCTGGGGTGAGCCCGGACTTGGATCCAACTTCCGACTCACCTTGCCGCGGGTCGCCCGAGAGCCGTTGACGCGCTCACCGCTGCCATTGGTGCCAGTGAACTTCGAAGCCGTTGAATCCGCGGACTCTTCGGCAGTGCGCTTGGACACCATTCCGGGTCCGGCGTCAAAGGGATTCCAACTGCCACCACGATCGGGACGCACATGAAAGTCCTGAGATTTGCAGCGGCGCTGACTGCCTTCGGCTTGCTCCTGAGTGGCTGCGGCGTACTGCCATGGTCATTGACCGCGCAGGTGCCTGAAGGCGGCTCGATTCAGCAGGGCGATGCCAGCGCCGCCAATCGTGAAGACCAATTCATTCGGGTGATCCCGCAGAGTCCGCGCAAGGGGATGTCGCAAGCAGAGATTGTGCAGGGATTCCTGGATGCCTCGGCTGCATTCGAGGATGATCACGCTGTCGCGCGTGAATTTCTCACGTTGAAGGCTGCGAACCTGTGGGCTCCCGATTCAGAAGTACGCGTGTTCCGGGGTGCGCCCGATCTCGTGCAGAACGGGTCCGTCGTGCGCTTTTCTGCGCCCCTGGCAGGCACGATCTCCGAGCGAGGCACGTACCAGATCGCCAGCCCTGATGCCACGCTCAATGCCGAGTTCTCCTTGGAACGGCAAGACGATGAGTGGCGGATTGCTGAACTCCCACAGGGGCTGGAACTGTCCACGATCGATGTTGACCGGGCCTTTCGGCCGTTGTCGGTGTATTACTTCAATCCGCAGTTCAGCACCCTGGTTCCCGACGCGCGGATGATCCCGGTACCAGGCAATGGCGTTGCGACCGGGCTCATGCGGGCACTGCTCAATGGGTCTGATCCGTGGCTTGCCCCGGCAGTCAAGACTGCCTTCCCGCTTGGCGTGAGGCTCAACTTCAACTTCGTCGGCATCAACTCCGGGGTGGCACGGGTTGATCTGACTGCCGATGCGCTCTTCGCATCGGACAGTGAGCGCATGCAGATGGCGCAGCAGATCGTCTGGACTTTGCGTCAGCTGCCCGACGTGAGTGCAGTGAGCATCACTGCAGGTGGTCAATTGCTCACAATCGCTGGCGTGCCCTATCCGATTCCCCGCGACGAATGGCCAACCATTGATCCTTCAGGCCTGGAGCCTGGCGCTGAAGCGGTGTTCGCCAACGCCAATGGGATCTCACGGCTGACCAATGGCCGGGAAAGGCCGATCGTCGGATATCCATCAACATCAAACTCGACGTTCACTCAAGTCGTGGTGAATCGCTTTGGTGGCCTGCTCTCAGGAGTCGACCCGCTTGGTCGCGTGTGGAGTGCCCTGATCGAGGCAAACACCACCTGGGCGCAACTGCCCATCACTCGACCAACGCAATGGCTGGAATTCGACGCCAGTGGCGGGCTGTGGATGTGGGATCCATCCAATGGACTGGCAGTCTGGGATGCGCCTGGACCAATCAAGGACATCACGGTGACCGGGCTGCCTCCCGGAGCCAGCCTGGTGAAAGCCGTGCCCTCGCGTGACGGCACCCGAGCCGCGCTGATTCTTCGCAAATCTGGTACGACATCGGTCTATTTGGCGCGCATTGAGCAGGACGTCGAAACCGATCGGCGCGTCATTTCGGGAGCGCGGGCCTACGCGCCGAGTGCTACTGGTGTGCTTGATGTGGATTGGTCAAGCGCAAACTCGCTGGCATTCATCGGGCGGACCGGAAATGGTGATCTGCAGGCCTTCGATCTGGATCTGGCTTCGGGAGCGCTCACCCCGCAAGGTGGTCCAGATGAGCCCGAGACCATTGCTGCTGCTCCTGGACTGCCAGTACTCATTGCGGCAGCCGACGGCGTTGTCTATCAACTCGATGCTGGCACTTGGACCGTGCGGGCCCCCGGTTGGTCACCTGCATATCCGAGTTGATCTGTGGATTTCATCCACAGTCGGGTTAGTCATCGGGCGATGTGAGAATGCGCGAAGTCATCATTCGCCATGCACTTGATGCAGCAGCTCCTGGCAGAGGTCAGGGAACTCTCGCAGGATCTTGCAGATGTGTCACTGTCTCGCGTGTGCGTTGGTTGCGGGCGCGAGTGCGCAGTGCTGTGCGATCGATGCCAAGCGCGCCTTCCGATGACTGCCGCGAAACGAGATCACGATCCCTTGATCTGGTACGCAGGGGAGCATGAAGGCCTCGTGCGTGATCTGGTACTTGCGCATAAGGAGCGAGGAGTCCGTGCGGTGACTCACATTCTGGGACGCCTGCTTGCAATCTCTACGTGGCATGCGGTGGATGGCTGGTTCGCGTCGCCGATCACTTTGGTCCCGGTTCCGCCGCATCGAAGCTCTATTCGTTCCCGCGGACGGGACAGCCTGGGCGAGATCGTGCAGTCCTCGGCTCGAGTCCTTCGTGCCCGCGGACGGTCGATTGCTGTTGCACCGGTATTGCAATGGCGTCGCGAGAATGAAAGGCACGCTGGACTCTCGGCCAGTGCGCGGTGGGAACTCAACAATGCATTCCTTGTTCGATCGCGTACTGCACTGCCAAGGATGGCTGTTGTTGTTGACGATGTCGTCACTACAGGCGCGACCGTCGCTGAGGCGGTGCGTGTTCTCAGAGCTGCCGGTGTTGATGTACAGGCAGTTGCCTGCGTAGCGAGTAGGAGTCGAGGAACTAGGTAAGCCGCGTGATGCCTTCCTGCACGCCCTTCAGGACGGCCTCCATCCGCGACTTGGCGGGAAGCTTCTCCAAAATGCTGCGCACGTGGTTCTTCACAGTGTTCTCGCTGATGCCGAGAGTCTGGGCGATATCGCGATTGGACTGCCCCGCTGCCATTGCATGAAGGACTTCGCGTTCTCGACGTGTCAACTGAGGTCCCGTCCAGACCTGGCCCCCAGCCATGTCAATCAAGTCGTCGGCGAGCAGATCTGCGTACCAGCAGTCCATGAGTTCACCTCGGTGTACAAGGCCTCTGCGCATCGGCTGCTCATGCACAGCAAAGCCGGCTGATTGAGCAACGGCCCGGGCAGCTTCATTGCCAAGAAGCGCTCTCCAGGTGATGACATTGACGTCTAGTGAACTGAAGCCCCACCGGCATGCCAGTCGCACAGCTCGGGTGGCAATGCCGCGGCCCCGCAGCCACGGAGCCACGAGAAAACGGACGGTGGCCGCTCCATGCCCGTCTGGCTGCAAATGAACCGATCCCGACCATCGGTTGTCGGTGTCAGCGATCACCCAGGTCGGCTGATCCCACCAGTGAACAGGATTGGTCACCTTGTCCACCCAGGCCCTGGCGTCCTGCTCGGTATAGGGACTGGGCAGATTGGTCCAGCGCGCGACTTCAGGGTCCTGGCAGCCATTGGCGATGGTGGGAATATCGCGACTCTCAGGCAGGCGCAGGAGCACAACCCCATCGGTGAGGGTCGGGGGATTCTTAGGCGCCATGGGCCGTGAAGCAACTGACACGTCAGGCAGTCTTGCAGGGCACCGGGGCGTGAGGAACAAGTCCCCTACGATGGAGAGTCCTGCCGGGTCAGCTGGCAGAAGATCGACGAAGGAAAGGTCGCTTCACAGTGCGAGTGCTCGACAAGATCCTGCGCGCCGGCGAGGGCAAGATCCTTCGCAAGCTTCACGCCATCTCTGTGGCGGTCAATGCAATCGAGGAGAACTACACCTCGATGAGCGACGCTGAGCTGCGGGCGCTGACAGATGAGTACCGGGAGCGCCTTGCTGAAGGTGAGACTCTCGACGATCTCCTGCCCGAGGCCTTCGCAACGGTGCGCGAGGCCGCCAAGCGCACCCTTGGTCAACGCCACTTCGACGTGCAGATCATGGGTGGCGCGGCACTGCACATGGGCAATATTGCTGAGATGAAGACAGGCGAGGGCAAGACCCTCGTGTCAACCCTGCCGGCCTACCTCAACGCTCTCAAGGGTGATGGTGTGCACGTTGTCACGGTCAACGATTATCTCGCCGAGCGCGACTCCGAGAACATGGGACGAGTCCATCGTTTCCTTGGACTCGAGGTAGGCGTGATCTTGTCCGCCATGACCCCCGCCGAGCGCCGCATCGCCTATGCAGCGGACATCACCTACGGCACAAACAATGAATTCGGCTTCGACTACCTGCGTGACAACATGGCGTGGAGCGCCGAGGAACTCGTCCAGCGTGGGCATCACTTCGCGGTGGTTGATGAAGTGGACTCGATTCTCATTGACGAAGCCCGTACCCCGCTGATCATCAGTGGCCCTGCCGACCAAGCCACAACGTGGTACGCCGAGTTCGCACGCATCGCCACCTTGCTGACCCTTGATGAGGACTACGAGGTCGACGAGAAGAAGCGCACGGTTGGCGTGCTGGAGTCGGCCATCGACAAGGTGGAAGACCAGATCGGCATCGACAACCTCTACGACATGGTCAACACCCCGCTGGTTGGGTTTCTCAACAATGCCATCCGCGCCAAGGAGCTCTTCAAGCGCGACCGCGACTACGTGATCATGGATGGCGAGATCCTCATCGTTGATGAGCACACCGGCCGCATCCTTGCGGGACGTCGCTACAACGAGGGATTGCACCAGTCCTTGGAGGCCAAGGAGGGTGTGGAGGTCAAGGCCGAGAACCAGACTCTGGCCACGGTTACCTTGCAGAACTTCTTCCGTCTGTACGGGCGTCTTTCAGGCATGACTGGTACGGCAATGACTGAGGCCAGTGAGTTCTCGCAGATCTACAACCTCGGCGTCGTGCCGATTCCGACCAACCGCGACATGATCCGGCTGGACAACGCTGACGTCATCTATCGCACCAACGAGGCCAAGCTGCAGGCTGTTGTCGCCGACATTGTCCAGCGGCACGCCAGCGGGCAGCCAGTGCTGGTGGGTACGACTTCGGTTGAGAAGTCCGAGCACTTGAGCAAGTTGCTGAAGCAAAATGGCGTCCCGCATGAAGTGCTCAATGCGAAGTACCACGATCGTGAGGCGCACATCGTTGCCCAAGCCGGACGTAAAGGCGCGGTGACAGTCTCCACCAACATGGCCGGTCGCGGAACCGACATCATGCTTGGCGGCAACCCAGAGTTCATGGCTGCGGCAGCCCTGACCCAGCGCGGCATCTCAATCGTTGATGATCCGCAGGCCTACGAGGCAGCCTGGGGCGGCGCTATTGAACAGGCACGCACTGCCGTTTCGACAGAGCACGACCAGGTCATCTCCGCAGGTGGGCTGTATGTGCTCGGCACTGAGCGCCATGAGTCGCGACGCATCGACAACCAGTTGCGTGGGCGCTCCGGTCGTCAGGGTGATCCAGGCGCCTCGCAGTTCTACCTCTCACTTGAGGATGACCTCATGCGGCTGTTCAAGGCCGACATGGTTGACGCATTCCTGCGCCGCTTCAATGTGCCCGATGACGTGCCGATCGAGGCGAGCATGGTGTCCAATGCCATCCGTTCGGCGCAGTCCCAGGTCGAGGCCCGCAACTTTGAGATTCGCAAGGATGTCCTGAAGTACGACGATGTCCTCAATCGCCAGCGACTGGTTGTCTATGCCGAGCGCCGTCGCGTCCTTGAGGGCGAGGACATCGAAGAGCAGGTGCGCAGTTTCATCACGGACACTGTTGAGAGCTATGTTCGCGGTGCCACGGGTGTTGGATTTCCCGAGGACTGGGACCTGGATCAACTCTGGACCGCGTTGCGGACTCTCTACCCTGTTCAACTCACGGTTGAAGAACTCGAGGAAGCCAGCGGTGGCAGCCGAGCAGGACTCACGAGCGATTTCCTGACCCGCGAATTGCTGGAGGATGCGCAGAGCGCCTACGACGAGCGAGAGCAAGCGCTCGGCGAAGAAGTCACCCGCGAACTCGAGCGACGCGTGATCTTGTCTGTGCTTGATCGCAAGTGGCGCGAGCATCTGTACGAGATGGACTACCTGCGTGATGGCATTGGCCTGCGGGCCATGGCTCAGCGTGATCCGCTGATCGAATACCAGCGCGAAGGCTTTGATCTGTTCAACGCAATGATGGATGGCATCAAGGAAGAGACCGTTGGCTATCTCTTCAACGTGCAGGTCGAGGTCGAGCAGGCCGAGGATGCTCTCGTCGAATTGGGCGCTGACGGCAGCGAGACGATCGCAGCTGAGGTGGTGTCGGAGGTCATCGTGGCAGGCTTGGCGCCATCACGACCCGCGCATCTGGAGTATTCAGCGCCAGGTGAGTCAGGTGATGTCGTGCACGAGTCGGTGAATGCCGAAGTTGTCGTCGAGGTTGACCCAAATGCCAGTCGCGCAGATCGACGCCGCGCTGAGCGGGCCAACCGCAAGCGCCAGAGCTGATCAGCCCAGTGCAATAGCTGTCACCTGCCAGGTGTCGGCGATCGCTTCAAAACGCATGGCAACAGCTCGACCTCGTCCATCACCCACGAGCACGGCAGAGGTTTCTGCGACACCAGGGGCTACCGGGCATACGCGGATGGCGCGCACTTGCTGCAGTGATCGCATTGCTGCGCGGGCGTTGCGTCCGTGGACGGCACTTGGATGGCGTCGGGCTGCATTGCCGCGGGCTGCAAGCATCGCGAGTTGTCGCTTCTCAACCCATTTCGTGAGCTGCTGAGCTGGGCGGTCGCCGCTGGCGACTTCAGCGATTGCTCGGGCCATCCGCGCCACCCAGATTGGTGGTGGAATGGGCGGCCCGCCGGGCACTGTTGCTGGCCCGTTGGTGCGATGCGTCGTGCTGGGAGTGTCAGACACCAGCCGAAGGTGACGGGGCACTTGTGGCACAGCTGGCACACCGGGGGCGATTTCCCAGACCAGTGGCAGCACGAGCTGCTCAGCGGGGACCTCAGCGGTGGCGAGCACTGGAGCGGGTAGACGATCCAACAGCGTGGACACGGCGGCCTCCTTGCCGGTCGTGCGCGGTCGGGGGCTCGCGGGTGGAGTTGCATTCATTTGCTTGCATTGGCTTGCGTTTGCCGATGCTTGCACTGTCAGGGCTTCGGCTTCAACAGCAGTATTCAACTGTGGATGAACGGATGTCCCTGTGGACGATGGATTTGCCAGGTTGCCGGTTGCCTCTTGATTGTTCATGACTATGGAGTTCCCCCAGCAGGCGGTGACCAAACCCGTGGACGTGCTTTCTTGCACAACTCGAACAATTGGCGATGCGGACTGCCGAGTTGCTCATGTGTGGGAGAGCGCTGAAGCCAGCCTGCAGACAGAGCTTTCCCAGGATGTGCTGGCGCAGGCCAGTGCCATTGCCGATGCTGAGCGGGCTCGTTCACGTATGCGCGAAGGACTGCGCGAGAGCTCGGTCGAAGTGCAGATCAGTTGTCTGGGCGGGGCCATGATCAAGGGCGCCGTCGTTGATCTCAGTCACCAGTGGGTCCTGATTGCGCATGACAATCGGCGGGTGACGGGCGTGCAGTTCTCGACCGTTGTGCGCATCGTGGGGCTGGATCATCGACTGCCGACAGAAGCGTCGCAATCCGTGGACCTGTCGACATGGACTCACTGGTTGCGATCGCTGGTTGAGCAGCAGGTAGGGACCGTTCAGATCGCGTGTGTTGATGGCCGGATCACCCGAGCGCTCATCTGCTACGTCGCTGCAGATTTCATTCGCATCGCCGATGAGAATGGAAAGGAGAGCGATGTCATGCTGCACGCCATCAGTGCGGTGACAGTCATGAGTATGCGTCACTCTGGCTGAACGGATGCTCCACCACAAACTCCTGTGTCTGCTGGTACATCCGGGCGATGTAGCGCTCGAGCATTTGCTGTTCAACTCGCCACTGGCCACGCCCGCCCACTTTTATCGCGGGTAGTTCCCCGTTGCGTACCAACGCGTATGCCTGTGATGCCGAGATATTGAGCAGCTCTGCCACATCCGCGAGAGTCAGGAATCGAAGAGGCGAGTTGGGCATCCACGCATTGTGCAATGCCAGCGCAGGTATGAGGAGTTTGTCCACAGGCGCATCAAGTGAAGCGATCCCTGTGGATAGTGATTCGGATCCGATGGACCTTGGAGTCATCGTTGGTCTCGGTGTGAGCATCAGGTATGCAAAAGGAGCGCAGCAGATGGTGGGAACGCACAAGGCAATGCTGGGCAAGGTCGGTGCTCGATGGACAGATCTTCGACTGTGGTTGGGGCTGGCTCTCATCGTGGGCTCGATGTTCGCTGGTGCCTATCTGCTTTCGGCAAATGAGCAATCCATCGAGGTCTGGCGTGCTTCGACGGATCTGGCTGTGGGTGATGTTCCCCAGGTTGAGCCGGTCTCAGTTCGGCTCGATGCTGCAGCCTCGGCCTACTTGGTGACTTCCTCGATGCCACAGGGGCGAATGCGTGTCCCTGTTCAGGCCGGCGCCCTGCTGCCGGCAGCAGCTGTGGGTGCCGCCGAGTCCTCCCATGATCGATTGGTCACTGTTCCCGTTGATGCCTTGCATGCCCCAATGGACCTGACCGCGGGGGATGTCGTCGATGTCTGGGCCATCCCCGATGACTCGTCGAATCCCCTTCCACCGAACTTGGTGCTTGCCGAGGCGCACGTGCAAGCCGTGGACCGAGAGAATGTCGGCGTCGGAGGAGAAATCCCTGTCGTGCTCGCCATTGAACGTGACCGTGCGGCGTCGATCGTCGCTGCTTCGCGTGGCCTCATCTCACTTGTCGAAGTGCCGCTTTCGGCACAGCGCCCTGCTCCGGAATCACGGACATGACTTCTCTTGCATGCATTCTGGCGGCTCCGGATCTGCCACACGAACCCGAACTTGTTGCGCAGTCAGCGGCTTTTGATCTGCACATTGTGCGGCGTTGTCTGGACGCGGCCGACCTGATGGCGGTCGCTGCTCTTGAGCCTGGATTGCCCGTCCTGGTGACGCCGGGCCTTCCACACTTGGCCCGTGAACTGATCTCGCGGTTGCTTGCGGATCGCCTCGTTGTGGGTCTTGCAATCGATGAGCACAGCGCCGAGCAGCTACTCAGCTTGGGCATAGCTCACTCGGTGCGAGCGCGCGCTGTTGAGCACACGCTGGAAGATCTGTGTGCGGTGCTGCGGGGTCGAACTCTGGGACCAATGCGTGCACGTCAACAGGGGGTCTGGTCAACTGGCGCATGGGCTCCCGAACCGACCCCAGCAGCACCCAGGCGCGAGAGCCCCAGCATTCGAGGCCCGATATCTCGCGGAGGGGTGATCTGCGTTTGGGGCCCGCCGGGCTCTCCGGGTCGCACCAGCGCCACATTGATGCTCGGACGGCTTTTTGCGGCGAGCGGAAGCTCAGTGTGCTTGATCGATGCCGATACAACGGCGCCCTCGCTCTTGCAGATCTGCGGCATCGCAGAAAGCGCAAGCAGTCTTGTTGTCGCATGCCGCTTCGCCGAACGTGACTCCTTGGACTCGGCGCGCCTGCATCAAACAGCGCATGTGATTCAGGGAAGACTCTGGGCTTTGGGTGGCGTGGAGCATTGCGAGCAGTGGGGCGATGTGCGCGCCTATGCCTTGTCGTCAGTCATTGACCTGTGCCGTGCAAGTTTCGATATGACGGTGGTCGATGTGGGCGCCGGCTTGGAGAAGCCTCACGCCAAGGAGCTTTTGGCCGCTCCGCGATATGAGGCAGCCAGTGCCGCTGTCGCCGCCTGTGATGCATTTGTGGCCATCGTGGAGGCAACTGCCTTGGGCATCACGCGCTTCCTGCAGCACCGGCCATCGACAATGGATGCGCGCCCGCCGTGCTCGGCAATCGCATTGACCCCACCACACGCGAAAGGCAGCGCCTCCGCGGGCGCTGCCAGCCTGCGCGATTACGGCATCACGCTGCCGATATTCGAACTGCCGCGGTATGCAACTGAAGAACTCGCAAAGTCGGGACTGAGAAGCCTTGCCAAGAGTCGGCGTCGCGGAGTTGCTGGGCTTGGAGAGCTACAGAGCTGGCTTGCAGAGTCAGTCGTTGACTCAGCGAGAAGTCATGGCGAGGGAAGCACGACCACAGGGGTGCCGACCCGGGCAAACTTGTAGACCGCTGCCGCTGCCTGTTCGGACAGGCGTACGCATCCACCCCGAGCAATGGGCAAACCCAGTTGCTTGACCGAATGCATCATCGTTCCGTCGTAGTACTTCGGGATCGCATGCAGACCAATGGGCGACTTGGTGTCCGGCCCATAGGTGAATCGCACCATGTGATTGAACGTGACCTTGGAGTTGGGGTTGAAGGCCTTGGTCGACTTGGAGAAGACGTGATAGACGCCAGCCTTGGGCCGGTCCCATCTGCCAACGACTGGATAGCGCGCAACCACCTCGTCGGCCTTGTTGATGAGCCAGACGGTCATCAGCGCCTTGTCATAGACCACGCGCTTCATCCCGGCGTGTTTGCGATCATCTGGATAGATCGGAACGCGCTTTGCCTTACTCGTGCGGGTTGCCGGCTTCGGCGGTCTTGTGTCGATGGGGGTGGGCGTCGGACTGGCGATCGGCGCGGGCTGCGCAGTCACTTCGGGAACTGGGTCGGCGGTTGCCGCGTCCGCAGGGCGCGAGTTGATGGCAAGCCAGGCAACGGCGGCGATCATCAGCACTGCGAAACCGGCGACCAGGCCAGATCTGGCCGGACTTAGCTTTGCTGGCAGGGGGAAGTTCTGCACATGACGGTTCTACAGGATTGTGCGGCCTATTCACAGTTGCCGCACGGCGGGGCAATTCAGTTTGATTCTGGAGTGCGTGCAAGCCAGGCGCGTGCGAACTGCTCTTCCTTGCGCAGATATCTCTGGGTCTGCTCCAAGGCCAGACTTTCGACCTTGCCGCCGACAAAGGGCACGGAGGCCTTGAACTCTCCAGCCGTCACGACTGTGGTGCTGGCCCCATCAAAGCTCAGGACGACCGTTCCTATGAAAGTCAAAGGAGCGCTGAATTTCACGTCGAAGCTCCCTGAGCAGGCTCTTGCCGTGGGCTGCTCCCAGATCTGGTGCTCAGTGATGGTCAGTGTCTCGCCCACGATCGAACGAGCGTAGGAGGGCATGTCGGCAGGGAGGGTTCGCACAATCACCAGATCTACGGCGCCATCGGGGGCATCGGATCGGGTATGGGTAACGGTGAGTGCGCCAGTTGTCGTGGCGCGCTCGGTGATGTAGTCAGGGTCCTTCAGCATCGACATCACCTGCGTTGGGGATGCCGAATACACCTGATTGATTTGCAGTTGGGTACCCACGCGACAAGCCTCCCTTTGTCCAGTTAGCGTAGACGGATGACTGATGTTGTATCGGCAGTGCTCGGCGCTCTTGGCGAGAACGCCCATGAGTCACAGCAGATCCTGGCTCGCAAGGTCTTCCGGTATGTCTCGTGGGATGACGTCAGTGGATTGACACCGGACCTGCTCGTGCGTCAGCTCGATGAATTCGCGGCTGCCGCCGACGAGCGTCCGCATGGACGTCCCAATGTCGAAGTGCACGATCTGGAAGGTTCCGAGATCGCACTGGCAACCATCGTTGTCGACGACATGCCCTTTCTGGTGGACTCCCTTGCCGGCGCGCTGCAGATTGAGGGACGCAATCCCCGCCTCATCCTGCACCCGCAACTGGTCGTGCGCCGCGATGCTGATGGTCGGCTTGTGGAGATCTTCGACATCGAGACTGATGAACCCCGACCTGTTGGCACCACCGTTGAAGCCTGGATCCAGATTCAGATGGAGCGCGACTATCTGAGCGAGGACAATCGCCAAACAGCTGATCACCTGCGGCGAACTTTGCGTGATGTTCAGGCAGCCATCGCGGACTGGCCGTTGATGCGCATCAAGGCAGAAGAGCTGGCAGCCGAACTCGATGCGACGCTCAATCCTGGCTGGTCAGTCGAAGAGGTATGCGAAAGTGCAGACCTGCTTCGCTGGATGGCCAATGAGCACTTCCTGTTCATCGGGTACAAGGAGTATTCGCTCTACAGCGACGGCAAGGGCGATGGGCTCAAGCCGATTCCGGGTTCGGCGCTGGGCGTACTGCGCGAGACCGAGGCCGGACAGGAGTTGGACGAGGAGTGGGTGCGGCTCTCGGCATTGGCTCAGGAACACGCCCAAGACCGATTCCCACTGGTGCTGACCAAGGCGAACTCGCGATCGACAGTGCACCGCAACGGCTATCTGGACTATGTCGGGGTCAGGCTTCTGGATGAATCCGGAGTTGTGATTGGCGAACGCCGCTTCCTTGGTCTGTATACGGGTTCGGCATATACCGAGAGCATCACATCGATCCCCGTGCTGCGCTCTCGATATGTGCGAATGCTTGACACGATGAACGTCGCACCAGATTCACACACAGCTCGGGATCTGCGGCAACTGATTGAAACTCTGCCGCGCGATGAATTCTTCGCAATGCACACCGAGCAGCTGATCGAGCTGGCTACAACTGTCATGCATCTTGATGAACGTCGCCAAGTGAAGGTCTTCGTGCGTCCTGACGACTATGGCCGCTATGCCTCAGTCTTTGTCTACCTGCCTCGCGACCGGTACAACACCGACGTGCGGATGAAGATCGAGTCGCTCCTGCGCACAAGTTTTGATGCAGTCTCAGTCGATCACGCAGTGCACGTCACAGAGTCGCCGAACGCAAGGCTGCATTTCATCCTGCATTTCCGCGAAGGCTCAAGCCTTCCGCAAGCCGATGTAGCTTCAATCGAAACTGCGGTGGCGAAATCGGCCCGCACTTGGCTTGATGACTTCACTTCAGAAGTCGTCGGCATCGTCGGCAGCGAACGGGCTTCGACATTTCTCTATCAGTATCTTGATGCGTTCCCGGAGGGGTACAAGGAGAGATTCGCTCCGAGCGTGGCTGTCCGTGACGCGATGACAATCGCGAAACTTGATGTGGATGAACTCGCTATTGAGATTTCCAGTCTGCCCTCATCAGTACCGAACGACTCCTCAGACCCTGCGCGAATCAAATTGATCCGAGCGGGCGAGGCAATGCCGCTCTCGGCAGTCCTGCCCCTGCTGCAGCATCTGGGATTGGACGTGCTCGACGAGTACCCATTTGAGATCGAACGCAAGGGCTTGCACCCTGCCTGGGTCATGGACTTCGGAGTCCAACTTCCTGCCCTGGACCTGCCGCGTCTGGACAGTCTGGACCTGCGATTGACCCAAGCGCTGCGCGCGGTATGGAGTGGTCACGCTGAGTCTGATGATTTCAATGGTCTGGTCGTGCGCGCGGGGCTGCACTGGGAGCATGTCGTGCTCTTGCGCGGCTATTCACGCTACCTTCGCCAGCTTGGCTCCACCTACGGACAGGACTACCTGCAGCAGGCGCTCCTGAGCAATCCGGGATTCGCAAGCCTGTTCGTCGAACTCTTCGACTCCCAGTTCGAACCGGATTTCGCTGGCGATCGGGCCGTTGCTCGAGCTGAACTGACGGCTCGGTACCTCGCTGATCTGGATGCAGTTCCGTCCCTTGATCATGATCGAATCCTGCGCTCCTTCCTGTCGCTGCTGCTCGCGACTGTTCGCACAAGTGCGTTCATCCCCGGAATTCTCAGTGCGTCCCGGGCGCTGGCCTTCAAGTTCGACTCTCGCAGCATCACTGAGATGCCGCTGCCCAAGCCCTTGTCTGAGATCTGGGTGTACTCACCACGAGTCGAGGGAGTGCACCTGCGTTTTGGCAAGGTTGCGCGTGGCGGTATTCGGTGGAGCGACCGACGTGAGGATTTCCGAACCGAGGTGCTCGGCCTGGTGAAGGCTCAGGCAGTGAAGAATGCGGTGATTGTGCCGGTCGGCGCCAAGGGCGGCTTCTTTGCCTCCGGTGCACCCGATGTTTCGGCCGATCGTGAGGCTTGGCTCGCTGCGGGCCAGGCGGCATACATCGAATTCATCTCCGCTCTCCTGGATCTCACTGACAACCTCGAGGCAGGTGGAGTGCTTCCTCCTGCACATGTCGTGCGGCTCGACGGCGATGATCCGTACCTTGTGGTGGCTGCGGACAAGGGCACGGCCAGCTTCTCAGATCTCGCCAATCGGCTGT
The DNA here is from genome assembly GCA_030684515.1 of Actinomycetota bacterium. Classification (NCBI taxonomy): domain Bacteria; kingdom Bacillati; phylum Actinomycetota; species Actinomycetota bacterium. The sequence continues at coordinate 53,909 of JAUXVJ010000025.1, read as the reverse complement.
CGCTGGAGCGTGGCTTCTGGCTGGGCGATGCCTTTGCCAGCGGTGGCTCCCATGGCTACGACCACAAGGCGATGGGCATCACTGCGCGGGGTGCGTGGATCTCAGTGCAGCGACACTTCCGCGAGATTGACATTGACGTACAGAATCAGGACTTCACTGTTGTCGGAATCGGCGATATGAGTGGTGACGTCTTTGGCAACGGAATGCTGCTAAGTCAGCACATTCGGCTGGTGGCGGCCTTTGATCACCGAAGTATCTTCATCGATCCCGATCCTGATGCACAAGCCACGTTCATGGAGCGGCAGCGGTTGTTCAACCTGCCCCGTTCCAGTTGGGCGGACTTTGATTCAAGCCTGCTGTCTGCCGGTGGCGCGGTGTTCGCGCGCTCTGCAAAGTCCATATCGATTTCTGAACAGGCGCGAGTAGCACTTGGTCTGCCCCCCGAGGCGCAGCACTTGTCGCCCGACGAGCTCATTAAGGGCATTCTGCAAGCGCCGGTTGATCTGTTGTGGAATGGCGGCATCGGCACGTACGTCAAGGCAGCCAGTGAAAGTGCGTTGAGTGTCGGTGACAAGGCCAATGATGCGATTCGCATTGACGGAGTGCAGTTGCGCTGCGCTGTGGTGGGCGAGGGTGGCAATCTGGGATTCACGCAAGCCGGTCGGGTTGAAGCCGCACGCGGGGGTGTGCGAATCAATAGCGATGCGATTGACAATTCAGCTGGTGTGGACACCTCAGACCACGAAGTCAATCTCAAGATCCTCCTGGACACTCTTGTGCGCACCGATGCGATGACGCTCCAAGACCGAGATCTCATGCTGACGCAGATGAGCGACGATGTTGCGGCGGCCGTGCTCCGCGATAACTATGACCAGAACGTGGTCCTGGGCAACGCACGAGCATCGGCCAGCACGATGCTCGTGGTGCAACAGCGCTTGATCCGAGATCTCGAGCATCGTGGCCTGCTGGATCGGCAGTTGGAGTTCCTGCCGACAGATGAGGAGTTCGAACTGCGTCGCATCGCAGGGGAGGGCCTGACTTCACCGGAACTGGCAGTCCTGCTGGCCTACGCCAAGATGGCGCTCACCGACGAGCTCAATGCCGCCCACATCGGTGCTGATCCTTGGTATGAGTCGGCGCTCATGTCGTACTTCCCAGCCCTGCTCACTGAACAGTTCAGTGCCGAGGTCAAGAGGCACCAGCTTCGCAATCAGCTCGTATCAACAGTGGTCTGCAATCAACTGGTGAACACCGGAGGGATCACGTTTGTGTTCCGCGCTGCGGAGGAGACGAGCGCAACCGCAGTGGAAGTCGTGCATGCCGCTGGCGCGGCTTCGGCGATCTTCGACATCGATCGCCTCACTTCGGCGGTGAACGCGCTGGATTTCGTAGCGCCGTCAATGGCGCAGGACGCTTTGCACCACGGCATCCGGCGTCTGCTGGATCGAGCCACGCGCTGGCTGCTGAATTCCAAGGGCGGTCATGTTGCACCTCAGGTGCTGGTTGATACCTATCGGCCGGTGGTGGCTGAGTACGGCTCGTACGTCCGCTCTCATCTGCCGGCGGGGGTCGTGGACAACGTGCGTCTGCGCGCAGCAGGGTTCATCTCACTCGGTGCACCTGTGGAGCTCGCTGAGGAGGTCAGCGGCCTCCTGGAGGTCTTTGCACTCTTGGACATCGCTGCTCTTTCGCAGCGGACCGGCATTGAGCCCGCGAGAATCATCCCCCTGTACTTCACGATCACCGAGGCCTACGGCATCGATGCGCTCCTGCTGTCCATTTCTGCCCTTCCGCGCGCGGATCGCTGGGGAGTCATGGCGCGACACGCGCTGCGCGCTGACCTCTACGCGGCGGCTGCCGAATTGACTGAGCAGGTGCTCCAAATGGACCAGGGATCACCGGCCATCACCTTGGCTTCCTGGGAGGGTCATTTTGCCAGCAGCACTGGGCGGGCCAAGGCCACGCTGTTCGACATCGCCGCCATGGAGCATCCGGATCTGGCGACCTTGTCCGTGGCCCTTCGTGCCCTACGGACCCTGGTGATCCAGACCCGGGAATAATTGGCGAACTGCCGACGCTGTGCAAAAGGACAACTCCGGTGAGCTGGCCGGGGAAGCCAGTTAGCATGGATCACTTGCTTGAGCGTTCATCTATTTTTGGAGTCATCGTGAGCTTGCCACCACTGGTGGAACCCGCAGCCGACCTGAGTGTTGACGAGGTTCGCCGTTACAGCCGACATTTGATCATTCCTGATGTCGGCATGGCGGGTCAGAAGCGCCTGAAGAACGCCAAGGTGCTCTGCGTGGGCGCCGGTGGTCTTGGCAGCCCCTCGTTGATGTATCTGGCAGCCGCTGGCGTTGGCACCCTTGGCATCGTCGAGTTCGACATCGTTGATGAATCCAATCTGCAACGCCAGATCATCCATGGGCAAAGCGATGTTGGCCGATCCAAGGCCGAGAGTGCTCGCGACAGCGTGCGCGAGATCAATCCCTATGTGACGGTCAATCTGCACGAGGAGCGGCTGGATTCAAGCAATGTGATGGAGCTGTTCTCCCAGTACGACCTCATCGTTGATGGCACGGATAACTTTGCCACTCGCTATCTCGTCAATGATGCCTGCGTGCTGCTGGGCAAGCCCTACATCTGGGGCTCGATCTACCGCTTTGACGGACAAGCCAGCGTCTTCTGGTCCGAGCACGGGCCTTGCTACCGCTGCCTGTATCCAGAGCCACCGCCACCTGGCATGGTTCCCTCGTGTGCTGAAGGCGGCGTGCTTGGTGTGCTGTGTGGATCCATCGGATCCATTCAGGTCACTGAGGCCATCAAGGTGCTCACCGGAATCGGCGAGACACTGCTTGGCCGCCTGATGATCTACGACGCCTTGGAGATGAGCTATCGCAAGGTGAAGATCCGCAAGGATCCCAACTGCGCGATCTGTGGTGAGAACCCGACGGTCACCGAATTGATCGACTACGAGGCCTTCTGCGGAACCATCTCAGACGAGGCAGCTCTCGCCGCGATGAATTCCACGATCTCGGTCGTCGATCTGAAGAAGATGCTCGACGATCGCGATCGTGGCGAGGATGACTTCCTGCTCATCGATGTGCGTGAGCCAGGGGAGTACGAAATCGTGCAGATCCCAGGTGCAGTCTTGATTCCCAAGGGCCTGTTCATGGACGGCAGCGCATTGGAGGATCTCCCAACGGACAAGCGCATCGTGATTCACTGCAAGCTCGGCGGTCGATCAGCCGAAGTGCTGGCAGTGGTCAAGGGGGCTGGTTTCTCCGATGCCGTGCATGTTGGTGGCGGCGTGCTTGCCTGGGTCAATCAGATCGAGCCGCAAAAGCCCACGTACTGAGAGCACGCAGGTGCTCGACAAAGCAAAAGGGTGACTGGAAACAGTCACCCTTTTGCATTTCCTCAAGCCTTGTCAGCCGGCGACTATGTCACCCTCGGCCGCGGAGACTTCAATTCCAAGGGACTTCAGGTACTCGGTGGCACGATCAAGATCAGCTGTTTCGCCTTCAAGGTCAAGGACCATCCAGCCCACATGCTGATCGATGTTTGCCCGACGGATATTGGGCACCACCTGATGGTGCTTGACCATCATGTAGATGATCGGCTCAGTCGTGGTGTCCTGTCCGAAGGTCAACTGCAGATGGCGGTGAGGCATGCCAGCATCCTACGGGAGGCTATTTAGAGCGCGCCACGCTTGGTGAGCCAGCTGAAGGCCCAGTAACCAGGGATGGTCGGGATCCAGAAAGTGATCACGCGGTAGAGCAGCACTGCGGACAGTGCAATGCCGCCGTCCAGTCCGGCAGCCGTGAGGCCGGCTGTCAGGGCAGCTTCCACAGCGCCAAGCCCACCGGGAGTCGGAGCGGCCTGACCGATGGTCGCGCCAGCGAGGTACACCACGGCGACTACGGGAATGCTGAGATTGCCTCCGAAGGCCTCGACGCTGGCATACAGCACTGCGATGTAGGCCAGGTTCAGGAGAATGACGCCGCCGATTCCCTCGATCAGTTTCATCGGACGCTGCGCAACGGTGATCAGCCGAGGCCCCACCTCGCGCAGCAGCGGAGCCACGCGTTCATGCGTGACCCGCCGCACCTGCGGAATGGCAAAGGCCGCGACGATGATCACCGCGATGACCACCACGGCAATGACCACGATCTTGGGTGGCTGGAAAGTGAAGTCCGCCTGTGTACCTGCGGCCAGTCCGAAGGCAAGCAGGAGCAGCATGTGCATGATGAAGGCCATCACCTGCGATACCCCAACACTTGCGGCGGCAAGTGCTGGATGGACTCCTGCCTTCTGCAGGAAGCGCATGTTGATGGCCACCGAGCCCAGCGTGGGCGGCGACACCAGGGTCGCAAACGCGCCTGAGAGTTGAGCCAGCACAGTGCGGACCAGCGAGAGGCGTTCGGGGACGAATCCGGAAAGCGACCACGCGGCTGCCACGTAGGTGATCAGGCTGAAAATCAGGGCGCCCAGCGCCCAGCGCCAGTCTGCGGTTCTGATCAGTTGGAGCAGATCGACATTGGCGAGCTGGCTCAGAAGAACATAGGCGGCGACGGTGCCGACCACGGCAAGCACGAGAGTGCGCACCTTGAATCGCTGCAGCTGAATGGGTTCGACTTCAGCGTCAGGTTCGATCTCGATCAAGCTGTTGCGAAGTTCGACGAGCAGATCCTTGTGCTTGCGCAAGGCCTTACGGGAAGGAGCTGACAGGGCAACGCTCTGCAAGGCAGGTAGGGCACGTGACAGTCCGGCCACGCCGAGCACGGTGCGACCTGTGGAAATCGCCCGTTCTGCACCGGTCAGCAGCGCCAATGTGCACAGCATCTCGGCGAGGTCGATGCGCTGGGCCACATCAGTCGCAGCAACTGAGCCGGTGTCCTGTCCAACCAGCCAGACCGAATCGTCATTGCTGCGGATGATGTGCTCCGCATGCAAAGAGCGATGGCTGATGTCGTGTTCATGCAGAGTTCGCAGTGCACGCCACGCCTGTTCCAGATCAGCGTCAGTGAGCTCATCGACTTCGGCGAAGCTGGTGCCTGCGATGTATTCGTAGGCCAGGACGTAGGAGTCAGTGTTGATCTCCGATGCCAGCAGCAGTCGAGGCTCGGGTGCGCCGGCAACTTGGGCGGCGTATGACGTCAGTGCTGCATGATCCAGCATGCGTCGCATGTTGGCGCGACCATTGACCTGATCCTCACGCAGCCGCAAGGCGGTCCAGGCTGCCGTGGCAAGGCCGGCTCCCTCCATGTCGCGATCAAAGACCGTGACGCGCAGCACGGCTCCACTTCGCGTGACGGCTTGATAGCGACGCCCACGTCGAGTGGTGTCCTGAGCCACCAGAGAGATGACGGGCAATCCACCCCGCTCCAGGGCTTGCGCTACGACGACACCAGACGGCCGCGAGGTGGGTGTGCCCAAGGCGTATCGGGCAATCAGGCCCACGCCCCAACCGATCGTGATGGAGATGAGCATCCCGGCCAAGGCGATTGCCGAGCTCAGCACCGTGACCGTGGCAACGGAGCCGATGACGATGAGGCTCAGCACACTCCACGGACGTCGGCCCATGAGGCGAGCAACGGTGATGAAGGCAATGAGACCGCCCAGGATTGGCGCGGTCGATGCTCCGCCAGAACTTGCCGCGCCGGTCAGCGCAGTGAGCAGGCGCGGGGAGTCAATGCGGCTGACGAACATCGCCAACAACGTCAGGAAGACGATGGTGAACAGGGACGCCAGCAGTGAGTCCAGCAGTTGCCGTAAGCGCTTGCGCAGCACGAGCGAGATCGAGGCCGCGATCGGCAGGCCCAGAGTTCCGATGCCGCCGACCACATTGAGCACAAGGATGACCAATGACGGCAGCAGGCGGGCACCGGTTGAAAGATCGGCATCAAGTCCGGCACTCGTGCTGGCGGCAAACCAAGCCACCCCGACGATGCCGATGGTCAGTGCAACCGCGAGCAGGAAGCGCGCCAGATCAAGCGGGCGGCGTACCTGCCTGGGGATGAGTCCCTCTTCGATCACCACCGTCGACAGCCCTGCGGACTCCACAACGCGCTGATCGGACAGCCCGTCCTGCAGTTCCACGGGCTGGTCGGTCACTGGGCCATGGTGTCAGATCACGTCAGAGCCCCCAACGGCATGCATCTGGCTGGGGCTGCAAGGCAACGAAGGTCAGCCTCAGGTGATACCAATGCCCCATGAGCACCGCGGAAAGGCCAGCAGGCTCGCGGCGCGTATGGGAACTGGATCGCGCCCCTCTGCCAGCCAGCCAGCCGATTGCGCTGGATGCCAATCAGAGGGAGGTGGTCGACCACCGGCATGGTCCTCTCCTGGTGTTGGCGGGGCCTGGCACCGGCAAGACCACGACACTCGTTGAGGCAATTCTGGCCCGATTGCACGATCAGAACGAGCCGATTGCCCCGGAGCAGGTCCTGGCGCTGACTTTCGGCCGAAGGGCGGCCGCTGATCTGCGCGATCGCTTGGTGGGTCGACTTGATGGGGGAGTGCTCCCAACCGTGGCGACCTTCCATTCCTTTGCCTATGGCTTGCTGCAGCAGACAGCGTCCCCCGAGGACTACCGAGAGCCGCCCAAGCTCCTGTCCGGAGCTGAAGAAGATGTCCGCATTCGCGAGTTGCTCATGGGTGCCATCCAAGACGGCGCAATGCAATGGCCTGAAGATCTCATGGGCGCGATTGGCACCTTGGGCTTGGCCAATGAAGTGCGTGCAGTGCTGGCCAAAGCCAAGCTCTTGAATCTGGACGCTGACCAGCTGCGTTCAATCGGGCGCCGTGCCGACCGACCTGCATGGGAGGCCCTCGGCGAACTGGCAGCAATCGAGAGCCAGGTGATGTCCCTTGAGAATGTGCTCGACTACGTGTCACTGCTGAGTGAACTGGTGGTCCGGCTTCGATCAGATCCCAATGCCCGCGAGCGCTTCCGCTTCATCGCCGTTGATGAGTACCAGGACACCGATCCCTTGCAGATCGCTCTGCTGCGAGCCCTCGTAGGCCCGCGGACCACATTGATCGCCGTCGGCGATCCTGATCAGTCGATCTACGGGTTCCGAGGCGCAGATGCGCAGGGGCTCCTGGATTTTCCTCGAACCTTCGGTTCGGTCGCCGATCCCGCACCGATCGTGGTGCTGGGCACCACTCGACGCTTTGGCCCGGCCATTCGCGAAGCCGCCACGTGCATCATCGGGAAAGTGCCCTTGCGCGGCCTGCCGGCCGATGTCGTGGATCGACACCGTCATCCCAGTACCGCCCCTGATCAAGAAGCCGAGCCCATCAGCATTCAGTCCTACGACAGTGAGCTCACTCGGGCGGCGAGCATCGCCCAGCAGATGCGCGAACAGCACCTGCATGCAGGCGTGCCCTGGGGGCAGATGGCAGTGCTGGCGCGCAGTGGTCAGGACATGGCAACTGTGCTGCGTGGCCTACGGCAGGCGGGAGTGCCGGCCGTCGTTGCTGCCGATGAGATCCCGTTGCGCTTGGAACCAGCTGTGGGCACCTTGTTGCTCGCCGCTGAAATAGCCGGCAATCCGCAAGGCATGTCAGTCACGCAAGCAGCAGACCTGCTGGCTGGCCCCTTGTGCGGACTGGACGTCACGCAGTTGCGCCAACTCGGTCGAGCCCTGCGTGCGCAGGCCCGCATTGACAACCCTTCGGCCACGCCGCCACCGGCCGATCAATTGATCAGTGAAGTGCTGAAGGGCACCCTTGAATGTCCCCAAGACGAGCAGTTGACGGAGATCAGCGCAGCGATTGAACGCCTGCGACTGCTGGTGACCGCCGCGCATCAACAACTCGCCAATGGGGCATCGCCCGCCGAAGTGCTGTGGGTCCTGTGGGCCGGCGAACTGCCTGGCGCAGGCCGGGCACACGGCTGGCCTGATCGACTGCGGCGCTTGGCGCTGCATGGCTCCTGGTCTGCCGATCACGATCTGGATGCTGTGATGGCACTGTTCGATACCGCGCAGCGGGATTCCACGCGCTTTCGTGGCTTTCAAGGCTTGCGCAATTTCCTGCTCGCCTTGCGCAGCCAGCAACTGCCCGCTGAGTCAGTCGCCGAGCGCGCAGTGGATGGCGACGTCGTGCGTGTGCTCACTGCGCATCGGGCCAAGGGTCAGGAGTGGGATTGCGTCTGGATCATTGGTCTGCAAGAAGGGCAGTGGCCCGATCTGCGTCCACGGGGCAGCGTCCTTGAAGCTGATCGACTCACGTCCACTGGCATCGGACCCTCAGTCTCACCCACTGAGCTCCTGGCTGAAGAACGACGTCTGCTGTATGTGGCCATCACGCGTGCGCGTCGCACATGCGTACTGGCTGTCGTGCAGACGGCTGATGAATCCGGGCAGCAGCCCAGCCGCTTCCTTGATGACCTGCAGGTTCCCCGGTATGCAGCCCAGGACCGCAGCGCCACCATCACCAGTCTGCCTCGGCTCGTGGCAAGTTTGCGGTCAGCAGCCACCGACGAGCATGCCTCGCCCGCCCTGCGCGATGCCGCGCTGCTGCAGTTGCAGCTGCTGGCTGGCGAGCGCGACGATGAAGGCGAAGTGCTGATCACCGCTGCTCAGGCCCAGCAATGGTGGGGAGTACTTGAACCCACTGTCCTTGCCTCGTCGATCCGCCCGTTGGACAAGGCGATCGGACTGTCGGGCAGCGCAATCGAGAACATCATCACCTGCCCTCTCCGCTGGTTCCTTGAACATGATGTGCATGCCGATGTTGTACGTGGCGAGGCAACCAAGTTCGGCAGCGTCATCCACGCTCTTGCTGACTTCATAGCCAAGGGCGAAGTGCCAGATGATCTGGACTCAGCTGATGCCTGGATTGATCGAGTGTGGAGCGATCTTCGATTTGAAGCACCATGGCAGAGCGTCAGCGAGCGAGTGCTGGCCCGCGAGGCGCTGGCTCGCTTTTTGAACTATCAGCAGCAGGCTGAGCGCGAGCTGCTGGGTACAGAAGAGCGAAGAGAAGCAGTCATTGAAGTCCCCACGCCCGAGGGCGGGGTTGAGCAGGTGCGCATCCACGGACTGCTTGATCGAATTGAGCTTGACAGTCTCGGCCGCCAGGTGGCAATCGACCTGAAGAACATGAAGCGCCCACCTGCCGACAAAGAGGTGCCAGAGCACGCGCAATTGGGCATGTATCAGCTCCTGCTGCGTGAGAACGGCGCCGAGGTCGGCGGCGCGGCACTGGTGCAATTGCGCAAGGGCACCACGGCAGATCCCGACTTCCCCAAAGTGCAACTGCAGCCGCCCCTTGATGGCCCCTCGCCCACCTGGATCGAATTCGAACTGGGAGAGGCAGCCGAGCTTTTGCGATCTGAACGCTTTGAGGCACGCGCCAACAGCTTCTGCGACTTCTGCGCCTACCGATCCGTCTGTCCGACCCAAACAGCGGGCGAGCAGGTGATCTCATGAGCGAGATCTCACGTCAGCAACTGAACAATGTGCTGGGTTTCGAGCTGAGCGATGAGCAGTGGCTGATCGTCAGTTCGCCACTTGAACCGTCTGTTGTCGTGGCCGGCGCTGGATCAGGCAAGACCACGTCTATGGCTGCTCGCGTGGCTTGGCTGGTGGGCAGCCAGTGGGCCACTGCCGACGCCGTGCTTGGACTGACGTTCACCAACAAGGCTGCCGCATCCTTGGGCAGCAGCATGCGTCGAATGCTCAATTCGATGCATGCCGATGGCTCATGGCAGTCGGCGCCGCCGCAAGACGCAGTGTCTGCGGAACCTCAGGTACAGACGTACAACGCTTTTGCTGCGCGCATTCTCAATGATCACGGCATCCGCATCGGCCGTGAGCCTGGGGCTCGATTGCTCACTGATGGCGCGCGACAGCAACTGGCCTACCACGTGGTGTGCACGAGTCTGCTGCCTCTCAATGCTCTTGAGAAGAACCCTGCCGGGATCGCCACCGATCTCTTGCGCCTCGACGATCAATGCAGCGAACTCGACCTTGATCCGGCTGCGCTCATGCAATGGGATCAGCGGCTTGTCGCCTCGCTGACTGCGCTTGAACCTCTGCAGAACAACGGCAAGGAGACAGTTCTGACTGCCTCCAAGAGAATCCTGCTGGCACAGCTCATCCAGGAGTGGCGGGCGGCAAAACTGAGCCGCGAGGTCATCGACTACAGCGATCAGACGCGCCTCGCCCTTGAACTCATCCGCCGATTCCCTGAGATCGCTGCTGTTCTTCGCAATCAATTCTCGGTGGTGCTCCTAGATGAGTACCAGGACACCTCAATTGCCCAACGTCATCTCCTGCAATCGCTCTTTGGCCAAGGACATGCAGTCACCGCTGTTGGCGATCCTTGCCAGGCCATCTACGGCTGGCGCGGAGCCAGCGTGGACAACATCGAGAATTTCCCACACCACTTTCCCGCAGTCAGAGGTGGTCAACTGCACTCCGCAGCGCGATACACCTTGAGCGCGAACCGCAGATCGGGCCATTCGATTCTCGCGATTGCAAATGAGCTCTCGCATTCCCTGCGAGCCCAGCACACGGGACTTCTCGAATTGCAGTGGGCCGACACCGGAAAAGGCGCTGGCGATGTGGCCGTTGGACTGTTTGAGCATGTGGGGCACGAGCGCGATTGGATCGTTGCGCGAATCCAAGAACTAGGAGCGGCTACGCAAGGGCAGTGGGGCGATATCGCCGTCCTGGCCACCACGGGCAGGGAGTTGGCGGAGTTCTCGCGCCTATTGACCGCGGCGCAGGTACCGGTGCAACTGCACGGGGCAGCCGGGTTGCTGAGCAAGACTCTGGTGGTTGAAGTGCGAAGCATTCTTGAGGCCGTTGTCGACCCGATCGCCAATCCGGCCGTCGTGCGCTTGTTGGCCGGACCCCGCTGGGCAATCGGAGCGCGAGATCTTGTGGCACTTGGCAAACGTGCTGTCGAACTCGCCGGGTCGGCGCATCGCGTCGATGCGGTCGATGTGGGCGAAGCACTCGATGAGGCGGTCGCAGGTGCCGATGGCGTGGAGATGACCTCGCTGAGTGATGCCACCTTCGATCTGGGTGACCCGCATCGCTATTCACCAGAAGCTCTTGAGCGCCTGACGAACTTCGGTCATGAACTTGCCGAGTTGCGTCGACATTCAAGTGAGCCGCTCGTGGATTTTCTCGGAAGAATCCTCCGCACGACTGGACTTGATGTCGAGCTTGAACTTGCGTCAGATGATGCGCAGATCAGCTGGATGAGCTTCGTCCGCTTCGCTGCGGAATTCACAGACCTCGAAGGGCGATCCACCCTTGGCGCCTTCCTGCGCCGACTTCGCGACGCCGAACGATTTGATGTGGATCTCAGCGTTGATGCCGTGCAGCGCACCGACGCAGTGCAGCTGATGACCGTGTTCAAGGCCAAGGGACTTGAATTCGCGCACGTCTTCGTTCCGAGCTTTGTTGATGGAGCATTTCCAGGAGGCAATGCACGAGGGCAGTGGCCCACCAGTGCAGTCACGGTGCCGTGGCATCTGCGCGCTGATGCCACGGATGCATTGATGAGCTACCCGAAGCCAGATGAGAGTCCCCGATCAAAGGACTACACCAGTTATCTGGGTGAACTGCGATCTCTGCAGCAGGTCGACAATGAGCGGCTTGCCTACGTCGCCCTTACGCGCGCCCAGCACACCTTGGTTGTCACGGGCCATTGGTGGGGGAGCACCCAGAAGAGCACTCGCAAGCCCGCTCCGTATTTGGGTCGAGTATTTGACGCCAGCCAGGGCGGCATTGGCAATGTGGTGCATTGGCATCCCGAGCCGGAAGGTGACGTCAATCCCTTCTTGGTCCAAAGCCAGGGCGTGATGTGGCCCGCTCCGGTTGAGTCATCAGGGCAGGTGCGCGCGCTCACCGAACACATTGCGCAAGCTAAGCCTGCCTCAGTGTCCTCATTGTCTGAGCAAGAGCAACTGCAAGTGGAGCAGTGGCAGACGGCGGCTCGCTTACTTGCTGAGGAGTTGCGCAGGCAAAAGCAGGCAGTGGTGCGGGTGCCATTGCCGAGTTCCATGTCAGCAACTCAACTCATGCGAGCGATGAGCGAGCCCGCCGAGCTTGCTCGCGATCTGGCGCGACCGATGCCTTCAGCAAAGTCACGCGCCTCGGCTCGGGGCACTGCAATGCACACCTGGATCCAGACGCAGTACGGACAGCAGACACTGCTTGACCCCGATGATCTTCCCGGTGCCGCAGACATCGCTATTGCAAGCGATGAGGCTCTCGCTGAACTCAAGCAAGCCTTTGGGCGCAGTGCCTTTTCCAACCGCCAGCCCTACGCGATTGAACAGCCCTTTGCCATGGTGGTGGGTGGTCGTGTCGTGCGCGGGCGCATTGATGCCGTATTTGAAAGCAATGGCCGGTTTGATGTCATCGACTGGAAGACCGGCAGCGCCGATCACACCGATGCCTGGCAGCTGGCGCTCTATCGACTCGCCTGGTCGCGGATCGCCAGCGTGCCACTGCAGGACATTGACGCTGGTTTCCTGATGATTCGCACAGGCGAACTCCTGCGGCCCGTGCTGCCAGATCTCAGCGAACTCATTGCTTAGGCGGGGATTCCTCTGAGACCACGATTGGCCCTGCTGAATCCGCCGGGTGGGTTGCAGCAGCAATGGCTGCGCCGGCTTCCTCGGTGGGCTTGGGACGAGTGCCGATGAGTCCGCGCATCCATTCGCGCGAGGGTTCCTCCACGAATTTCCACATCAGCCAGGCGATGAGCAGGGCTCCTACGACCAGACCGATGACGCCGACGGCGTAGAGCCCACCTGAGGTGATGCCGATTTCCTTCATGCCTGCCCGCCAGAGCCCGAACCACACCAGATGGGTCATGTACAGGGAGTAGGAGATGAAGCCACCAAGCACCAGAGTCTGGGTACCCAAGGTTCGAGTCAGCCCCCGACGGGAGAGCGCGAGCGCGCCAATCCAGGCGATCAGGAAGGGCACGAGCAGCAGATGGAAGTAGGGGGGCAGTGGTTCGGCGTCCTCGCCAAGATCCCTCGCCGGTGGTTGCGCAGCAGGCAGATTGGCCAGGAAGATCGAACCCACGATCACGCAGATCGGCAGCACGACAGTGAGCACGGTCGCGATGCGTTCCACCCGTGGCGCAGGATCTCCCTGGAGACCCGGATGAGCGCGAGTCACGATCAGATACACCAGACCGCCAGCGCAGAACTCAGTGAGCACTCGAATCGTGGAACCCCAGTTGTTGGTGTAGAAGGGGTCTGTCGTCGTGAGCCCGTAGGCAATAAGTGGGATCAAGACGATCACCACTGCAACTATGAGCCCCCACGTGGGCATCCGCTTGCGGAAGCGCCACAGCACCAACACGATGAATGGGAACAGCAGATAGGCCAGCCACTCCATCGACAAGGACCAGGCGACGAAATTCCACCCGCGTTGAGGATCCGATCCCCATTCCTGGATGAGCAGGAGCTGCTTGATGAAGTCCCAAGGATTCAGCCAGTCGCGATCAAGAGCGTCCCCGCTGAGCTTTGCCTGGGCGAAAACGGCAAAGCCGGCGACGAACAGCATGACCAGATGGACGGGGTAGATCCGCCCAAGGCGCAGCCACAGGAAGAATCCCGACGCCCGCACCTTGAAGCCCGGACCCATGCGCTCCAGATAGGTGTGGGCCAAGATGAAACCGGACAGCGCGAAGAAGAGGTCGACTCCCAGCCGCCCGACCCGGAAGAAGTCAGACACCAAGGGAATATCAGTGAGGCCAAGGGTGCCGAGCGGTCCTTGCAGGTGGTACGTCAGGACCCAGAATGCCGCGATGAAGCGGACTCCGGTCAACTGACGAATAAAGACGTTCAACAACTCTCCTGACGCAATCGCAAGTCATGATCGTGACACGCCAATAGGCTCGAGTGTGTGACGGACACCCGACTCCTTGCTGATCTCCTGTTCGCGCAACCCGGTTTGGACCGTGCCTCACACCTGCGAACTGACCCGGACTTCATGAGGGACTTGCTCAACGAAGCGACCCAGGTCATGTGGGTCAATCAGGGAGAGTCTCCCATTGATCCGGACGTCGATGCCCCAACGCTTCTGCTGATGTCCGGATTGCAGGCGCTGGACATCATCGGTGAGGATCGAAGTGGCGTGAGCTTCCTGGGCTTGGATACCGAAGGCGTGAGCTACGTCGCGGTACACCTGCCCGACCGTTCGCAACTGCCCGGCGAGCAGTTCTGGATGGGCTTGCGCGATGCCGGTCGCGGCCTCTCAGCTGTGCACGCATCCGCTTTCGTCGGAGCCATAGGTTTGGACAACTGGCGCTCCAAGCATCGCTTTTGCACCGTGTGTGGTGGAGCGCTTGAGATCACCCAAGCCGGCTGGGTTCTGCGCTGCACTGCAGATGGGATCGACCACTTCCCGAGAACCGATCCGGCGATCATCGTCCTGGTACGCGATGCTGACGACCGGGCACTGCTTGGTCGTCATGCCAATTGGCGCGGCGGCTGGATGTCCACCCTTGCGGGCTTCGTTGAGCCAGGGGAGTCGGCGGAGGCAGCGGTGCGTCGCGAAGTCTTTGAGGAAGCCGGAGTGGTCATCGGTACCGACCCCGATTCGGTCACGTACCTGGGAAGCCAGCCCTGGCCATTTCCTGCGTCGTTGATGATGGGCTACCACGCTCTCGCGTCAGGCACGGTTATCAATGTGGACGAAGTTGAGATCTCCGAGGCGATGTGGTTCTCACGCGCTGAGATGCGTGCGGCTTGTGAAAGTGGTGACCTTCGATTGCCACCGAACATTTCAATCTCGCGAATGTTGATTGAGCGTTGGTACGGCGAACCGCTGCCGGGAGACTGGTCGCGCTAGGCAGTAGCGAGATGGGCCTTGACCTGGGCAAGAGAGGGATTGGTCAATGCAGTGCCATCGTCAAAGAGGATGGTGGGAACGGTCTGATTGCCGCCGTTGACCTGCTCCACGAAGGCGGCGGCCTCAGGATCAGCTTCAATGTTGATCTCCTCGAAGGCGATGCCCTCGCGACCAAACTGTGCCTTGAGCCGAGAGCAGTAGCCACACCAGGGAGTGCTGTACATCTTCATGGAAGCAACGGTAACCCCTGACCTGGCTGTCACAGGAAGGCACTACCGTCCGACAGGTGACTCCCGAGTCGATTCTGGCCTCCCTCGACGAGGAGCAAAGAGCCGTGGCCACCAGTATCGGCGGACCGCTCGTTGTGCTTGCTGGTGCCGGCACTGGCAAGACCAGGGCCATCACCCACCGCATTGCCTATGCCACGGCCACCGGCGCGCACGAGCCGCGACGCACCCTGGCTGTCACCTTCACCACGCGGGCTGCCGGTGAGATGCGATCCCGGCTGCACGGGCTCGGAGTTGAAGGCGTAGGCATTCGTACTTTTCACTCGGCCGCGCTGCGACAACTGCGCTATTTCTGGCCGCGCATCTCGGGACAGGAGTTTCCTCAGCTGCTGGCGAGCAAGGCGCGCTTCGTGGCTGAGGCCGCCGCCTCGTGCGGACTGCCCACAGATCAAGCCGTCGTGCGCGATCTCGCGTCAGACATTGAGTGGGCCAAGGTGCACGAACTCAGTCCCTCTGATCTTGTCCGTGATGAGCGAGCCAAGGCGCGTGAGTGGAGCATCGATGTTGCTGACGTCGGTCGCGCGTATTCGGCCTACGACGACTTGAAGGCAAGACGAGGCCATCTGGATTTTGAGGATGTGCTGCTGGTGACGGTCGGCGCTTTGCGTTCGCGACCCGACATTCTTGATGAAGTCCACCAGAACTATCGCTGGTTCACCGTTGATGAGTATCAGGACATCAACCCCGTGCAGCACCGACTTCTTGGGCTGTGGAGGGGTGAGCGGCAAGACGTCTGTGTTGTTGGTGATGTCAGTCAGACGATCTACTCCTTCACTGGAGCCTCACCGGAGTATCTGTTGAACTTCCGCAAGGAGTTCGCCGATGCATCGCAGATTGAACTGGTGAACTGCTACCGCAGCACCCCTTCGATTGTGGCGGCCGCTAACTCGGTCATCGCGCAAGCGGCAACACCGGCGAGCCTGCAACTGCGCGCGGTTCGCACAGATGACGTCCGCAAGCCCTCGGTCCAGATCTATGACGACGATGTCGAAGAAGCAACAGCGGTGGCCATCCAGATCGCTGAGCTCATCGCCAAGGGTGTGTCTGCAAAGGACATCGCTATCTTGTTCCGTGTCAACGCGCAGTCGGCTGAACTTGAATCAGCGCTGACAGAGCGTTCCGTGCCGATCATGATGCGTGGAGTTGAGCGCTTCTTTGATCGGGCCGAGGTGCGAGAGGCTGTCACCCGCCTGCGCGGCGCGGCACGTGGAGGTGAGCACTCGGGTCTCTTGGGTGACGAAGTACGTGCCGTGCTGAGTGCTGCTGGCTGGACTACTGAACCACCGCGCGCTGGGGGTGCTGTGCGCGAGCGATGGGAGTCGCTCACCGCGCTTATCGGTCTGGCCGATGAGCACTCTGAGATTCAATTGCCGGCATTCATTGCTGAACTCGATCGGCGCGCAGATGCTCAGCACGCACCAGTTGCCGATGCCGTCACCCTTGCTTCCCTGCATTCGGCAAAAGGTCTGGAGTGGGACACGGTCTTCATCGTGGGCTGCTCCGAGGGGCTGCTGCCCTTGCAGTATGCCGAGACTGATCTGGCGGTAGAAGAGGAGCGCCGACTGTTCTACGTCGGTGTCACACGTGCCAGGGATGCGCTCTCCTGCTCTTGGTCGCGTTCTCGGCAGCCTGGCGGCCGCTCCAGTCGTAAGCCGAGCCGATTCCTTGACGCCATTGGCGCGAACTCTGGCGCGCAGTCCAACTCACGCGGCCGAGTTCAATTGGGTTCAGGCAAACAGCGCGCAGAGCGAGTACGTAAGGGTCCTGCGCGCTGTCGCAATTGCAACAAGGCCTTGGTCACTGCACCCGAACGAACTTTGGGTCATTGCCATGCATGTCCGGTCGATCACGATGAGCAGACCTTTGAGGCGCTGCGTCAATGGCGCCTTCAACTATCACGCGAGCGCGAGGTGCCGGCCTATGTGGTGTGCACCGACGCAACGCTGATGGCCATCGCTGAACAACAGCCGCAGACCCTTGATGAACTGGCGTCAATTCCAGGCATCGGTCCGGCCAAGTTGGCCGAATTTGGTGAAGCGCTGCTTGATCTCGTGCGCATCTAGTCAGGCAGATAGCCCGGAACCCACTTCTCCAACTCATCGCGCATTGGCACGGTTGCACCCAATTGGCACAGCACGCCGATGCCTCCAAGCCAAACACGGTGGATCAGGGCATATTCAGGCGGCAGATTGATCTTCAGGCCAATGGTGAAATCCGGATCGCGGAAGTCGTTGATGCGATTGAACTGCCCGCGCATCCATTCACGGCTGAAGGTGAATTCTTCATGCCTGCTTGGCTCGACAAAGGGATCCAGATAACTCAGCAGTTGTTCTGGATCAAGATTGGTGTTCGCCTTGATGAAGCCTTCATCGCGAAGGCCCTGCATGACCGTTGTCGCGTCACCCATGTCTGCCACGCGCAGCAAGGTGCCCAATGCCATCGGCAGGCCCTGCGGCAAGCGAGCCACTGCTCCAAAGTCCAAGGCGCAGAACAGGCCCTCTGGAGTGATGCGGTAGTTGCCGGGATGCGGATCGGCATGAAGCAGCCCAACGCGTGCTGGCCCGGACAGCAGGAAGCGGATGTATTGAGTGCCGGCGAAATCGCGTTCGGCTTGGGTGCCATTGGAGATGACGGCCGACAACGGGATGCCATCGACCCATTCACTGACGAGCACATGCGGGCTGCTGACGACCACGTGTGGCACGACGACCTCAGGGTCGCCTTCGTAGGCGTTAGCGAACTCGCGCTGGTTGTCGGCTTCCTTGAGGTAGTCCAACTCCTCGATCATGCGGGCCTTGAGTTCTTCGATCAGCGGCTTGATGTCCATGCCTGGGATAGCGGCCGACATCATCTTGCCCAAACGGCCGATCTGATTGAGGTCGGCTGTGAGCGCTTTGTCGGCCCCTGGGTACTGCACCTTGACGGCAACCACCCGTCCGTCATGCCAAGTTGCCTTGTGCACCTGGCCGATGGATGCCGCTGCGGCTGGAGCATCGTCAAAGTGGTGGAAGCGGGAGCGCCAGTCATCGCCGAGTTCGGCTTCCAGGATCTCGTGAATGCGTGAGGCATCCATGGGCGGTGCTGAGTCCTGCAATTTGGTCAGCGTCTCGCGATAGGGAGCAGCGAACTCCTCGGGCATTGCTGCTTCGAAGATGCTCATGGCCTGGCCGAACTTCATCGCCCCGCCCTTGAGTTCGCCGAGCACCTTGAACAACTGCTCCGCGGTGCGCAGCGAAATGTCGGCCGCCACGGCCTCTGCGCTCTTGCCACCCACGCGCTTACCGAAGCCAAGGGCGGTTCGCCCGGCAAAGGCCGCAGGCAGGGTCGCGAACTTCGCGCTTCGCCTTATTGCACCCTTGGGAATCTCTGGCATGGACCCATTGTCACCCCGTTGGCTCTAGCCGGCGAACGCAGGCTCGATTACCCATTGACACTCGCAGAGGGCATGCGGTGGTCGATCCTGAATATCGACCATGCCGTCAGGCAGTCGAATCTCATACGCCAGATTGCTCCAGTTGCCCACAACCACCGGGCTGTCCACCCAGGCGCGCGCGAGTCGCGCGGCCTGCGAGGAGACCATGTGCGACAGCAAACGGTCAATAGGAAGCTGAGGCAATCGGCTGACGGCTGCGTGCAACTGCATCGAGACTCCAGCCCAATGAGGGTCGGCATCTCGCGTGTGCAGGTAGGAGCAGCGCAGGCAACTGGTCTGCCCGGGAAGCACCAGCGGACCGGCCACTGCCCGATCGCCGTAGGCCGCCACAAACAGATGCGCCCCGGCGGGTTGGGTTCGCTCCATCGCTGCGACTTCAGCTCCCACGACTGGATGCAAACCCACGACGACGAGAAGATCGGCGTGCTGAACGTCGGAACGAAACGTCAGGCCCGCGCAGTCCATGGCCGCCCGGAGCTGGGCCGCCAGCGGGATGGGTACCTGGCCATGACTGGCACCGACGAGTGCGTAACTCGTGTGATGGCGAAGCGTCAGTGCCTGATCCGCAAGGCGGCTGGAGCCAAGAGTGAGCAGCGCAGCCGCATGATCGGGGGCGGCGCAGTCTCGCTCAGTTGTCGTGAGCAGCCGCCAGGCCTCGGGCATCGCGCTGGCATCGTCGATTGCACCGAGCTGGGCCGCCGCTGAAAGGAGAGTTCTATGGACTTGCGCCTTGGGTTCGCAATCGGCGAAGTCAGCCATCAGCTGATCGATCGTGCGAAGCCCATTGAGTCCCAGGAGCCACTTCGCGCTGGCCTGGTCCAGAGCCAGGATGCGATGCAGCCGACCTTCACCCAATTGAGCGATGCCAGGTGCTCGCCACAGCAGCGGACACTCGGCCCGATATCGAGGTCGTGCCGAAGAGTCTGAAATCCAGGTCGCAGTCACTCTCGAAGCCTGTGTGCTCTGCCTTGTGGACGGCGAGGTGAGAACCACAGCCGATATGCGCTAGGGAGGGCCTCCTGTCCGATTTATTGGTATTTAGGATGAAAATCTAGGGGAAACACCCGAGGCTACGAGGAGGGCAACCGGGCTGCAGTGCTGCCGTGCCCTAGGGTGGCATTGCCTGCCCAGCGGGCACGTGGCGAGGCCACAGCCGTACACCAGCGGACACAAGCACCCCGAGTGGGTCAAGAACACAGGAGGGCCACATGGCCGAGGAGAGCTACACCGGCGAGGCGTACTGCGTGAAGTGCAAGGCAAAGCGCGAGTTCACCGGTCACGTTGAAGAGACCAATGGCCGTCGCTTCGCCAAGGGCATCTGCCCCACATGCGGAACCAAGGTCACCCGAATCTTGGGTAAGGCCTGAGCGAACTTACGAAGGCGGGACATCCTCGGATGTCCCGCCTTCTGCTTTTGGGGTTACCGTTTCTCCATGAGCAGCGATCTCCCATTCGGTTTTGGCACTGGCGATCCCAGCCAGCCCTTTGACATGCAGGCACTTGGAGCTGCTTTTCAGCAGTTCGGCCAGATGCTCTCCAGTGCGCCCGCCGACTCTGGCCCGGTCGCCTGGACCATCGTTGAAGACGTTGCTCGCAAGGCCCTGCAGACCACTGGAGACCCAGTGGTGGCCGAGGCTGAACTGCGCTCGATCGCTGCGGCAGTGCAACTTGCCAATCATTGGCTCGATGAGGCGTGCACCTTCCCTGAATGCACGGTTGCAGCGCAAGCCTGGAGCCGGGCTCAGTGGCTTGAATCCACGATGCCGGTCTGGCGCCGAGTGGTGGAGCCCATCGCTACCCAGATGCAAAATGCGATTCCGGCAAATATTCCAGCGGAATTGAGCTCAATGCTCGGTCCCTTGCTGGGCATGGTGCAGCAGTTGAGCTCAGTGGCCTTCAGCAACCAGTTGGGCAACTCACTGGCCGGCCTTGCGCGCGAGGTGGTGAGCGCATCTGACATAGGCATCCCGCTCACCGAGAGCCCGGTGGTGGCGCTTGTGCCAAGCAATGCCACGCAGTTCGGCGAGGGCCTTGAAGTGGCAGCTGATGATGTGCGGCTGTATCTGGCCCTGCGCGAGTGCGCGCACCAGCGACTGTTCGCACATGTGCCATGGCTGCGTGCCCGCGCCATCGGAGCTCTCGAAGCCTATGTAGCCGGGCTCCATGTGGATCAGGATCGCCTTCAGGACATGCTCCAGGATGTCGACTTCGCCAACCCCGAAGCAATGCAGGAACTCATGACTTCAGGTCTGATGACTCCAGAGGACACCGAGGAGCAACGCGCAGCCTTGGCCCGCCTGGAAACTCTGCTGGCACTGGTTGAGGGCTGGGTAGACGATGTCGTCACTGAAGCCGCCAAGGATCGCCTACCAGCGGCTGTTGCCCTTCGGGAGTCGATGCGTCGTCGTCGAGCTGCCGGCGGCCCCGCTGAGAAGGCCTTCGGTTCCCTGGTGGGTCTGGAACTGCGGCCGCGGGCGCTGCGCGAGGCAGCAAGCTTGTTCGCCGCGGTCCGCAGTCAAGGTGATGCCAGTGCTCGAGACGCCCTGTGGGGCCACCCCGATCTACTGCCTGATGCTGAGGACTTGAAGGACCCACTTGGCTTCATTGAGCGCTCGCAGGAAGCGGGCGAGGAGCAATAAATCTTTCATCCACATCTGGATGATCGGCTTTCGCCTGCTCAGCGCGGGTTTTTCTGCGTCATCCTCAGTTGCGTCCACAGTGATATCAACCTTGCGTCCACAGCCTCTGCCCACTCTTTGCACAGGCCATCCCCAGTGCTATCCACAGGGCTGGCGGCAATCCTTGACATTTTCATTGACTCCCCTTGTAGGGCCTACCTAGGTTTACGCGTCGACAGGACCCCCAGGGATAACGAGCCGCAGTGAGCAAGGGGAAGGTTCACTGCGCGCGGCGAGGCCTTGGGGGTCTTGGCCACAGTGGCCCGCGGACGCCTTAGGTAGGCTGAATCCATGTCGGCGT
Source organism: Actinomycetota bacterium (assembly GCA_030684515.1). Classification (NCBI taxonomy): domain Bacteria; kingdom Bacillati; phylum Actinomycetota; species Actinomycetota bacterium. The sequence goes on along the minus strand of JAUXVJ010000025.1, from coordinate 32,367 downwards.
TGATGTGGTGGCTCATCCCACTGGGCGCCACCTTCCTGGCTGTGGGCTATGCCATGTATCGCGGACGCCCTGAGCGCCCGATGGAAGGCCAAGAGGGGATGCAGACCCTGCGAGCCTTCCAAGAGGCGATGAACCGCCCGATGCCACCTGAACTGCCTCTTGACGAACAGGATTTTCCGGACGCCGATGAGACGCGCAGGTGAGCGAAGGATCTGCACGGCTACCTATGTCCAAGCGCGCGCGAGTGCTGCTGTTGAGCGGGGCCAGTCTTGTCCTGCTGGTCTTGGTAGCGCTGCTGCTTCCCGTGCCCTTCATTCGCTTGGCGCCCGGACCGACCTTCAACGTCATCGGCGATATCGAAGGCAAGCCGGCCATTGCGATCACTGGCACCACCACCTACCCGACATCTGGTCAATTCGATATGACCACGGTTCTTGAGTCGGGCGGACCGCGCGGCGGCCTGACCTTTGTGGGAGCGCTGTCTTCTTGGTTCAACTCCTCAGATGCAGTGATTCCGCGTGAACTGATCTACCCCGATGACGTGTCGGGGGACGATGTTTCCGCGGAGCAGGCGGCGTTGTTCAGCTCTTCGGAATCAAATGCCACCGCTGCTGCGATGAGTTATCTGAACGAGCCGGTGACCGAACAGGCGATCGTCTCCTCGGTGACTGCGGGAGCGCCGGCCTCAGGATTACTTGAGCCCGGCGATGTCATCCTGGCGATAGATGGCACTTCAGTGACTGATCCAGGCGCAGTGAGCACCCTCGTGCGCAGTCAGCCAGTCGGCACCACTTTCACCTTCAAGGTCCAGCGTGATGGCAAGGAGCAAGAGGTCAAGGTCGCCTCAGCGCCCAGCCCTACTGATCCGAATATCCCGTACATCGGCATCGGCGTGGGGGTGATCTACCAGCCCGATTTCAGCATCTCCTTCAATGTTGGCAATGTCGGTGGCCCCAGTGCTGGCCTGATGCTCAGTGTGGGCATTGTCGACAAGCTCACCCCCGGCGAACTTGCTGCGGGACGCGTCATCGCGGGCACTGGCACCATCACGCCGGAAGGCGCCGTCGGGCCTATTGGGGGCATCAGGCAGAAGCTTGCTGGAGCAAGGACCAGTGGTGCGGAACTCTTTGTGATGCCAGCAGCGCACTGCAAAGAAGCAGCCGGTTATATCCCCGAAGGCCTCACCGTCACCCCTGTGAAGACCTTGGCCGAAGCCGTGTCGGCCATTGAGAATTGGACCGCGGGCAAGTCCGTTCCGGCCTGCCCTATGCAGCCCTGAGTGCCTGACATAGATTCTTCACGTGTCCTTCAATTTTCCCGGTGCCCGTGATCGCTCCAGTACGTCTACCGAGGAGCGCCGACGCCCCGGTGGAGTGCTCATCCCGACCATCGTCATCCTCGGTGTCATCGTGGTCGGATTCGTCATCTTCACCGGCTTCTACACGGATTTCCTGTGGTTTGATTCAGTAGACAAAGCAACAGTCTTCACTGTTCAACTCATCACCAAGGTGCTGCTGTTCGTCGTCTTCGGCGGACTGATGACAGTCTCGCTGCTGCTTGTGATGTGGTGGTCCTGGAAGTCGCGGCCCGAGTTCCGAGCAATGACTCCGGAGCAAGCAAGTCTTGATCGCTACCGCGAAGCCATTGATCCGTACCGAGGTCGCCTTGCCATCGGCTTGGCAATCGTCATGGGGCTCTTTGCTGGGTTGGCTGCTTCGTCTGAGTGGGACACCTACCTGCAATTTCGCAATTCAACTGACTTCGGCATCACTGATCCGCAGTTCGGCATGGACTTGTCCTTCTTCACCTTCACCCTGCCATTTGTGCAGTACGTGCTCGGCTTCGGATTCGCGGTGCTGGCACTAGCAATCATTGCCGCTGTGGTCGTGCAGTATCTCTACGGAGGCTTGCGCCTGCAGCCCAAGGGCGATCGTGCAACTCCTGGTGCACAAACACAGATCTCCATCCTGATCGCACTCGTGCTCTTCTTGAAGGCCGTCTCATACTGGTTTGATCGTTTCGCGCTCGATACCCAGAGTCAGTCACTTGTTGTGGGGTTCACTGGCTTGAAGTACACCGATGTGCACGCAGTGCTTCCTTCGCTCAACATTCTTACCTTCGTCTCCTTGATCGTGGGCCTGTTGTTCTTGATCAATGCCTTCCGTCGCGCTTGGGTCGTCCCGCTGATCGGGCTTGGCTTGATGGTGCTGACAGGCGTCGTCGTTGGTGTGCTCTACCCATTGTTCGTTCAGCAGTTCCAGGTACGACCAAGTGAACTCGTCAAGGAAGAGCCATACATCGCGCGCAACATTGAGGCCACTCGCAACGCCTATAACGTCGCAAGTGCGGAAGTGACGAATTACCCGGGGACTGTCGCGCCCCCTTCAGCGAAAGTCCTGGCTGCAAGCCAAGGAACACTGAGCAATATTCGTCTACTTGATCCCGCCATCGTTTCGCCGACGTACAACCAGCTCCAACAGGTCAGGGGGTATTACTCCTTCAATGACACACTCGACATTGATCGCTACTCCTTGGACAAGAAGCAGCGTGGAGCCGTGGTAGCTGTGCGAGAGATCAACCTGAATGGTATCTCCGAGGGGCAGCGCAACTGGACCAACGACCGCACCGTCTACACCCACGGCTACGGCTTCGTTGCGGCTTACGACAACACAGCCCAGTCAACCGGACAACCGGACTTCTTCGCCAGCAATATCCCGCCGACGGGGGCATTGCAGGCTGAGCAGCCGCGGGTCTACTTTGGCGAGAACTCGCCTTCGTACAGCATTGTCGGCGCACCAGAAGGCAAAGCGCCGGTCGAATTGGACTATCCCGATGACGCGAGCCCAACAGGGCAGAAGAACTACACCTACAAAGGCACCGGTGGCATCGCGATGGGATCGTTCTTCAATCGCCTGCTGTTCGCAACGAAGTTTCAGGATTCCAACATCATCCTGTCTGACCTCGTGAATTCAGAGTCGCGAATTCTTTACGATCGTGATCCGCTCACACGTGTCAGCAAGGTTGCGCCATGGTTGACTCTTGATCAAGATCCTTATCCCATCGTTGCTGATGGCGGCATCAAGTGGGTCGTCGACGGATACACCACGTCGAACAACTATCCATATTCAAGTCGCGTCTCGCTCTCGGATGCAACAAGCGATTCCCTCAACACGCGAACAATTGGCAACGGCATCACGCCGATCGATCAGATCAACTACATGCGCAACTCCGTCAAGGCTGTGGTCGATGCATACGACGGCACGGTCACGCTGTATGCGTGGGACGCATCCGATCCGGTGCTGCAGACGTGGATGAAGGTATTTCCAGACACCGTCCAGCCTCGTGCGGCAATGTCTGCTGATGTGCTTTCCCACGTGCGTTATCCGCAGGATGTGTTCAAGGTTCAGCGTACGATCTTGAGTCGCTACCACGTGACTGATCCGGTCACCTTCTACAACGGCACGGATGTGTGGATCGTTCCCTTTGATCCGACGATATCGCCCGCTCAGGTGTTCCAGCCTCCGTACTACCTGACATTGCAGATGCCAGGGCAGTTGGCGCCAGCATTCTCGTTGACGACCACATTCGCGCCATCTCGTCGGCAGACTCTTGCCGGATTCATGGCCGTCAGTTCTGATCCGCTCAAGGACTACGGCAAAATTCGTGTGCTTCAACTGCCGAGCAACACCACAATTCCCGGACCGCAGCAGGTACAGAACACCTTCGAGTCAGACCCGCAGGTCTCCTCGCAGCTGTCGCTACTGCGCCGAGGCGGTTCTGAAGTTGAGCTCGGCAATCTGCTGTCGCTGCCATTTAATGACGGACTGCTCTACGTCGAACCGGTCTATCTGCGCGCGGCGTCTGATGGCTTCCCGCTGCTGCAGAAGGTGCTCGTTGGATATGGCCAGAACGTGGCCTTGGAAGACACTCTTGTCGAAGCATTGAACAAGGTCTTCTCGATCTCACCGGATTCCGGTGTCGATGCGATTCCGAGCAAGGGAGACATCACTTCTGAGGGCTCCACGAAACCAAGCCCCACTCCCTCGGCAACTGCCAATGGCACAGCTGAGTCACAATTGAGTGAGGCTTTGGCTGATGCGCAGAGGGCATACGATTCCGGACTTGCAGCGCTCGCTAAGGGTGACTTCACTGCGTACGACGAAGCGCAGAAGCGACTTGCTGCCGCGCTGAAGCGTGCGGCGATAGCGCAAGCCAAGCTCACGGGGCCCAGCTCAGCAACCTGATCGAGTGCTTAGCTTGCCCAAGACACTGGTCCCTGATTCGGGCTTGGGTCTCAAATGTGGCAGGGTGCTTTAGACATCAGTGGTTGCGCTGCTTGCGCCATAGGAGTGTTGGAGTCACCGAAATGCTGAGCACTGTCATGGTCACCGCGGAACGGTGCCTATGAAGGTAGCACTTGCCTCGCTGCCCAGTTGTCGGCTTTTCAAGTCGTGGCGCAAAACAGGTGCCGTTGCATTGACACTGATGCTGACGCTGGGTGCATGTTCCAGCGCCGACGACACGCGAGAATTGCGCATCCCCGGAGGTCCCCAAAGTTCAACCAATGCTGAACCAGTCTCTTTAGACGCGACGATCTATAGCCCGGCAAACAGCCCGGCGCCGGCATTGGTGTTGGCGCATGGCTTCGGTGGCAGCAAAGCTGATCTTGACGAACGCGCTCGGGGCTTCCGCGATCGAGGCTTTGTGGTGCTGACCTACTCGGCCCGTGGATTTGGCGCCTCTACCGGAAAGATCTCAATGAACGCGCCGAAGTTTGAGGTGGCTGATGCGCGGGCGGTGATTGATTTCCTGGCGGATCAGTCCGATGTCACCCAAGACAGTGTTGGCAATCCCAGAGTCGGTATTGCTGGTGGCTCCTATGGGGGTGCGCTCGCATTGCTCACCGCTGGATACGACTCCAGGGTCGATGCCATCGCTGCCGACATCACTTGGAATGACCTTGAATCCTCGCTGTTGGGCCAATCGGCAGACGTCGCAACTCAGGCTCCGGGCGTCTTCAAGTCGCTGTGGGCAGGTTCCTTCTTCGGCTCGGGAGTCGTCAATCGAGACGGATCAGTGACCGAATGCGGGCGCTTCACAACCCCGTGGTGCCGTGCCTACAACGAAGCCGCCGCCGACGGCGTGGTGTCGTCTGCCTCACGTGAGCTGATGGCTGCTTCGTCTCCGTCCAGCGTCACCAATCGCATCACCGTGCCAACGCTCATCGGGGCTGGTCAGTCGGATTCACTCTTCCCCATCGCGCAGGCAAACGCGAACGCCGAACAGATCTTGGCGGCTCATCCCCAAACTCCGGTCAAGATGGTCTGGCACGGCGGTGGTCACGATGGCGGTCTGGACGAGTCTGAGCGATTACAGGAGATGACCGCCGGCTGGTTCGGCAGTTACCTGATGGGAGAGCAGGGGAGCACCACTGATTTCGAGGTCACCGACACTTCCGGTGGCATCGATGTCCAGAGTTCGCGCGCTGCCGCGACGATCCTGCAAGCCCCGACCTACCCCGGCATTCATGGGAGCAGTCAGCAGTCAATCCCGCTGGCCGGTTCCAAGCAGCGTGTTCGCGCACCAGCTGGTGGAGTTCCGGCGGCCGTCACCAGTGTTCCCGGCATTGGCAGTCGCGTGAGCGCGGTGCTGCCCAATTCAATCCCGGGCCAGGCGGCTTCCTTCGACTCGGCGCCGCTTCGCGCCCCGCTCACGCTGATCGGTGCGAGCACAGTCAACATCAAGGTTGCCGCTGTCGATGCAGGCGCCAGCGACGAAGTCGCGCTGTTCGCGTCGCTGCGGATCGTCAGTGCGAATGGACGACAGTCACTTCCGAGCGGACTTGTTTCGCCAATCCTGCTGAACTCCCTGGGCACTGCGCCTCAGACCATCACCGTCGAACTCCCAGCTATCGTTGCCACAGCTGAAGCGGGCGACAGCTTGCGCTTAGTTGTCTCCACCACCGACTTTGCGTATCGACTTCCAGTGCAGCCTCGGCTGTACGACATCGCTCTGGCTGGCGGTCCTCTCACCATCCCGCAGGTTGATGTCCAGCCCGTTTCGACCGGCCCGGTGGCGTATTGGTGGCTGGTGGGTGCGGCAGTGATCGTGTTGGCCATCGCGCTGCTGCTGGGCAGATTGCGACCACGTCGCCCAGCAGATGATTCTCATGTCAGCACGCATCCGCTCGTCATCACCTCACTCACCAAGCGCTACAACGATGACTATCTCGCCGTCGATGACCTGACATTCACCGTTCCGGCAGGAAGTATCCTGGGACTGCTCGGACCCAATGGCGCCGGCAAGACAACGACGATGCGAATGGTGATGGGCCTCATCACTCCAACCAGCGGTGCGATTCACGCGTTTGGTTCACCGGTGTATCACGGAGCGCCAGTGCTGGCGCGCATCGGTGCGCTGGTTGAGGGTCCGGGCTTCCTGCCACATCTCACCGGTCGCCAGAACCTTGATCTGTACTGGCGAAGCGCAGGACGTGGTGCCGATGATCCAGGTCTGCACGAAGTGCTGGAGATCGCCGATCTTGGAACGGCGATTGACAAGAGAGTCCGTACCTACAGCCAAGGCATGCGCCAGCGGCTGGGCATCGCCCAAGCAATGCTCGGCCGTCCTGACCTGCTGTTACTCGATGAGCCGACCAACGGGCTGGATCCACCGCAGATCAAGGCCATGCGTGATGTGCTCCGCCGTTATGCCGAATCCGGGCGAACGGTAATCATCTCCTCGCATCTGCTCAGCGAGGTCGAGCAAACCTGTACGGATGTGGTGGTGATGCATCGAGGTCGACTCTTGGGCGCTGGAAGTGTTGCCGAATTGCTCGGCGATACGGCTGGCACCCGACTTGAAGACGTGTTCCTTGAAATCGTCGGCGACGACCTGACAGTGGGACAACCATGACAACCCAGCACAGCGACGTGACGTATGTGCCGAGAATAACGCTGCCATTGCGAGTGGAGTTCGTTCGTCAACTCAGGCGTAGGCGAACGGTGGTTGCCTACGCTCTTGTAGTTGCGCTGCCAATACTGGTGGCATTGGCGATGAAGTTCGGTGGCAACGCAAGGGCCTCAACTCGACCCGGGGCGCCAGTGGATCTCGTCAGCCTTGCCACAGCCGGAGCGGCGAACTTCACCCTGACGATGCTCTTCTTCTCGGCGGGCTTCCTGCTGCTAGTGATCGTCGCTCTGTTCTGCGGTGACACCGTGGCAAGTGAAGCGTCATGGTCAAGCCTGAGATATCTCCTTGCAGCGCCGGTTCCGCGACGGCGTTTACTCAAGCAGAAGCTCATCGTCGGGCTAGTGCTCTCGCTCGGCGCTATTGCGATATTGCCTGTTGTTTCCTATCTCATCGGACTCATCGCCTTCGGTTCTGGACCATTGGGCTCGCCGTTGGGTTTGAGTTTTTCGTTCGGCGGAGGGCTGATGCGGATCGCTGCAATTGCTCTGTATGTGTTCGTCTCATTGCTCTTCGCGGCCGGCGTCGCGTTCCTGATGTCAGTGCTCACCGACGCACCGCTTGGCGCAGTTGGTGCGGCAGTCGTCGTGGTCATTGTGAGCAATGTGCTCAACGCCATTGATGCGTTGGGGTCACTCAGGGAGTGGCTGCCCACCCACTACTCGCAGGCCTGGCTCGGACTGCTTTCATCGGATATCGACTGGACGAGCCTGGCTCGCGGGGCCTCGTATTCGGTAGTGGTCTTCGCGCTGTGCGTTGGTGTCGCAGTCTTCGTGTTCGATCGCAAAGACATCGTCGCGTGAAGTCCAGCAGCTAGGCCTGCAGCTCGGAGGCAGGCGTTGGGGAAGCGAAAGACTCCTTGGGTGCACCCCCATTAGGAGTCACGGGAGCTTTCCCGTATTCTTCTCAAGCCGAAAGGTCACCGCGGGGTGGAGCAGCTCGGTAGCTCGCTGGGCTCATAACCCAGAGGTCACAGGTTCAAATCCTGTCCCCGCTACTTTCCAAAGGTTCAGACCCCCCTCATTGAGGGGGGTCTGTCCTATTTTGACCCTATTTTCTGCACCCCTCGCCGGGGCAAAGTAGGCGGAAAGTGTGCGATAAGTAGGCGGACTCCAGGGGCACTATGCCCCCCTTGCACCCCCATGCCTGCACCACCAGCGCACGAGGCAATCCACCCGATCCTGCACACCCGCTGCCCCGGCTCCCGGTGCAGCCCAGGGCACTTTGCACCCGCTGCACCCCCAAGGCGCGCCTGCCGTGCTCGTTCTCCTCCCTGATGGCCAGTCCCCGCCAGACCGCCATTCCAGACGAAGGAGACCCCATGAACGACCCATGCGTCCTCGAACTTGCGAGGTACCGAGGCCCTCACACCGTTGACCTACTGAACAGCGCCGCTGCGAACGTCAAGGAGGCCAACGACATGACCATTACCGCCGTCGATATCACCGCCGAATTGGGCCGGCTGGATGCAGCTCATGCCTGCGCGGTCAGTGTCGACACGATCAAGCGCCGGCTCAAGGCCGGTGCCTTCCCGCATGCCCGTCAGGTCGGCCTGGACCGATCTTGGGCGATTCCCGTGCGCGACCTCGTCGATGCCGGACTCCTGCCTGCATCAGCCCTGGCCCTACCCGCGACGCCAACTGCGGCGCGCTTGGCAGCCGAGCCTCGAAGTCCAGGCCTCCCCGGAGGCCCTACCAGCACCCAGCTCGCGGAAGCCTTGGCTGAGAACCGCGGCCTGCGAGCCGAACTTGCCCGCGCCCAAGACGAGATCGCATTCCTGCGTCAGCTCGTCGCAGGCGGGAGGGCTGCCTGATGTCACGCGCACTGACTGGCTCCGTCGTCTCTCGTCCCGGCGGACGATTCCAGGCCTCCATACGCATCGCCACCGGATCGCCGCAGCGGCACTACGAGCTGTTCGACACCAAGGCACAAGCCAAAGCCTGGTGCGCACTGGCAGCAGCGAATGTCACCGCGGGCCTGCCCCTGCCATCGCGGGATGCAGTCCTCGGCGAAAGCGATCCGACCCGTAGGTCGCGCAAGCCATCTGAGACCTTGCCGATCCCCGAACCACGCGTACGCATGACAGTCACGCAAGTGACCGACGCTTGGTTCCACGAGGTCTACGTGGACGGACGCAGCGGCGGAGCCGACCGGGCGAACACGGTGCGAGCGATGCTCAATCGACGCGTGGTGCCGTTCCTCTCGCCGATATTCGACGCCGGCCAATCACTGACCAGGGATGCGTACCGCACCTATCTCGGCGATCTGGGTCGTCCTTCGGACGTTCTTGAGGTCGGCCGACGCGGACCGAAGACAAGCGAGGGACTCAGCCAGGACACGTTGTCCGACGTCCGGCGCTGTCTTGACGCAGTGATCAAACTCGGCGCTGCCATGGGCGCATGGGAGCTGTCCTTCAACCTCGCCGACGTGCGCACACCGCGATCCAGGCGCAAGGCCTCTCCGAAGGCCGCAAGCTTGAGCATCGGTGATGTGGCGCGCATCGCCGAGCACATGCACGCCGTCCACCAGATCACGCTGTGGACCTGCCGCATCTTGACGCTTCGACTGGGCGAGGCATACGGCATGCGCGTGGCGGACTTGATCCCACTTGGTGACGGAACTGGACGTGGCCTGCTGTGGCTACATGCCCAAGGGGGAAGGAAGTTCCATGCCTTCGAGGGCGAGAACATCGTGCGTACCTTCCACAAGGAAGGCATGAAACACGGGTACAGCGAACGTATGCAGCTCGTCCCCTTCCAACTCATGCGGCTCTACGGCCACGTCATTGACGTGTTCCACACCGACCCCGAAACCGGCCAGGTCGACCAAAGTGCTCGAATCGTGCCGGGGATGGTCGCATCGGACAGCGGAGGGCAAGAGACCTTTCGGTTGGCCCTCAAGCGAGCTGCGGAAGACGCAGGAGTCACCACCTCGACTCTCAACGGTTTCGCTCGCACGGCCTTGCGGCTTCCCAACCCGAAGGATCTGCGCTCATCTGCAATCACAGACCTCGAATGGATACCAGGGCTGGATCCGACAGCGCTGCGTCGCTATGCGGGACATGCCCCAGGAACCGACGTGCACGCCCTTCACTATGTCGCCGATCAGCCTGTCAACGACAAGATCGTCAGGGTCTGCAAGGCCATGGAGGACCTCATCGATCGCGAACTGCCAACTGGCCTACTAGTCCCCACTGCCAGACGGTGTACGACCGGTGCTCAGCCCCTGCTGGCGGTGCGAAGTGAACAGATAGACGCGCGACTAGTCGAGCATGGTTGGCTTGTTATTGGCGACGACGAACCTGACGACCCTTGGCTCAGCATCGAAGACGTAGCGGAGTTCCTCAAGCGTGGACTGCCGACAGTGCGACGTTGGGCACGCGAGGGACGCATCGAAGCCAGCCTTGGGAAAGTCACCGGTGGAACGCACCAGGGACACCGCATCCGACGCAGTGCTGCGCTGAGATTCGCAAGAACTGAGATGCAGCGCACCACTCTGGTGGATCTAGAGGAGAACACCGGCGTCAGCTACCACCGCTTGTACAACTGGATCAAGCGCTTCTCACTCGAGATCGAGCCGGGCGGAGAGCGAAGCATCTACATTCCGCGAGGCTCCATTGCCGAACTTGAGCGTCTCATCGCGCTCGAGCGAGAGCTGCAAGCCCAAGGGATGCCCTTTGCTGAGGCCGCACACCTCCTTGGCGTGCAGTCGCGAACCATCGAGTCGCGCGTGCTGCTCGGCACGTTGGACGAGTTGCCTGCTCGGGGACCAGATGGAACGCGATACGTCACAAGAAGGAGCCTGCAGCGAGTCGTCAATCGTCCAGAGCTCATGACGTTGCGCCGGCAGAAGCGCAAAGGAAGATGAATGTAGGCAGGACTCTCCGATTCTGATCGGAGGACCGAACAGCACAATTGGCACACGTGGCAAGACTTGGCGAATAAGAGCGTGGACCGGGCTGGACGTGAAGGGCCCCTAGCGTTTGATGCATCTTCCGCGCAGCTGTGGCTTGCTCATGAGTCTTGACGCTACGTCGTCTGATTTGTAGGAGTCCTGCCCTAGGCTCAGCACACCCTGAAGGAATCGAGGTCGCTTCCAATGGATTTGCCGCTTGGACTAGTTGGTGCTCTCGAGGCCGGCGAATGCGTGCTGTTCTTGGGCTCTGGAGTGGGGTACAACCTCACAGCACCGAACGGTGACCACGCGCCAGATGGTGGACAACTGGCCGTGATGCTTGCCGCCAAATTCGGCTTCGATGTAGGTCTGGAACCGGATCTAGCTCAGGCTGCGCAACTCGTGGAACAGCGCCATGGGAGGGCCAAGCTGGTGGCCTTTCTCGAGGAAGCGCTGACGGATTTGGAGCCTGATGAAAATCTGCGCTGGCTTGCCTCACTAACCTGGAAGGCAATCTTCACTACCAATTATGATCGCGGAATTGAACGGTCTTACGAGTTGACGACCGATCCAACGCAGCAGCCAGTCGTTATCGGGGCGAATTCGGAAGTCAAGGGGTGGGATCCTAGATTTCAAGTACCAGTTTTTCATCTACACGGCAGTCTGTTTTCTGACGAGGCAAAGGGATCGATTCTCGTCACCGAACAAGATTACGCGCGATTCAGAGATCGACGGCAGATGCTCTTCGATCATCTGCGAATGTCATTCGCCACCACGCCAATCCTTTATGTCGGGTACAGCCACCGCGACGCAAACTGGCGCATGATCTCTGCTGAGCTGAGAGCAGAGTTCGCTCCGAATAAGCCGCCACCATCGTACAGAATCGCCCCTAATACGCCTGAGATCGATGCCGAGATTCTTAGCGCACAAGACATTACGACAATCGACGGAAATCTAGAGGAACTGCGAGTCGCCGTTCAGACCAGGATTGGCGACATTCGAGTTAGTCCACACAATCTCGACGCTATGGCTGCTCGGATTCCATCGGATCTGCGCGATCTATTTGCCGATTCTCCCGTGGCTGTGAGTCGGCTTCTCAACGCTTGGGACTATGTCAACCAAGCCGACTTCGGAGCAACTCCTAACACCGATGCTTTCCATCGTGGAGACCGCGCAAATTGGAGCCTCATTGGTCGTGGGCTGAACTTCCAGCGCGACATTGAAGAGTCACTAGTTGAGCAGCTAGTCGAGTTTGCTACCGACCCAAGCCCTCGAGTCACGAGCCAAATCGTCCTCGGATCCGCGGGATATGGCACTTCGACGCTGTTGATGGCCGTCGCTGCCTGGTTTGCGCAGAACAAGGTGGGGACAACATTGTTCCTTCGGCCTGGGATGACCCCCAGCCCCGCTGATGTTGAGTACGCGGCGCGCTACTTTCCGTCGCCGATCGTCTTCTGTGTTGACAACGCCGCTGACTACGAACGCGAACTGTCCGAGATTGGCAAGCTTCTAGCAGCACTGAAGATACCCGCGTTCCTACTCTTGGGAGAGCGACTCAACGAGTGGCGTCAGTGTCGGCCGACCCTGCGACCACAGGAGTTTACGCTAGAACAACTATCCGACGACGAGATCGTCCGTCTTGTGGATTCGCTCGAACGTACCGGCTCGTTGGGGAAGCTCGCACCTCTCGATGCAGATCTGCGATTCGCAGCGATCAAGGTCAGGAACAAGCAGGATCTCTTGGTAACTATGCGCGAAGCAACAGAGGGCAAGGCCTTTGACGCGATTATCGAGGATGAGTTCAGAGGCATACAAGACGAACGCGCGCGATACCTATACGGCCTCGTGTGTGCGTTTACTCGGGGACGCGCGTTAGCGCGCGACATGCTTTGCGCCGAAGCACTCGGGATAGGCGCAACCGACCTTTACCAAGTCATGGCTGGTGGACTCGAAGGCATATTGGTTTGGGAAACGATCGATGAAGCGCGGGGACTCGAGGCTCTGCGGGCCCGTCACCAAATAATTGCTGACATCGTTTGGAATAGGTGTCTCGGCCGAAATGAGCACGAGCGAACCTTGTTGACAGTTCTCGATGCGCTCAATCTCACGTTTGGCGTCGATGTGAAGGCGTTCGAGGCCTTCACGAGGGACGAGGTGGCTGTTGACAGCCTACAAACGTTGGAGGCCAAAACTAGATTCTTCGAACTTGCCTGTCGGAAAGACCCTACAAATGGGTACGTTCGACAGCATTACGGACGGATGCTGCTCCGTGAAGACAAACTTGAGCTTGCGCTATCCGAGGTTGAAAGAGCATTGGAGCTTGAGCCAAAATCCCGCGCTATAAACCACACTCGCGGCGTCATCCTTCGAGACATGGCACTAGCAGCTACAACGCCAGAAGTTGCGCGTCGACGCCTCGCACAGAGCGAGGATGCATTTGAAGGAGCCCTGCGACAGAATCCTCGTGACGAATATTCGTATCAGTCCTTAGCTGAGTTGTATCTTGACTGGGCCAGTCAGTCCTCCAGCGATGAGGAAGCAGTCGACTATCTAAACCGGGCCCAAGAAGTAGTTTTCCGAGGTCTTCAAAAGGTACGACAGCGGGAAGGCCTCTACCTAGTTTCATCAAAAGTTGAGGCTGCTGTTGGAAATGCACCTGCACGGTTAGGAGCCCTTAGACAGGCGCTGGCAGCAGCACCGACAAGCCCGGTCGCCCGATTCATGCTCGGCTCGTTCCTACGTCGAAATGGGCAACTCGACCAAGCGTCCAGTGTGCTTCTCGAAGGTCTCACAACACATCCGGACGATCCACATCTGGCGTTGGAGCTTGCGCGGGCATACGACGATGCAGGACGCGAATATGCTGATTCGATTGCGGTGATGCACCTTGCGCGTATGAACGGGGCCCGAGATCCACATTTCGTCGCCACGTATGGGGGCATGTTGACCATGGCCACACACTTTGATGAAGCCAACGATGTTTGGAAACGAGCGGCGGATCAAGGATTTTCGTTCGCAGATGCAAACCGGATTGGGTATCGGCCACGTAAGTCCGGTGCTGTCTTGAAGTTGACAGGACGGATGACTGGAGTCCGGGCGGGATACGCATTCCTATCGACTCCTGGGCTTCCAAACTTCTTTTGTCCGGGTCCCAAGTTTGGCGCCTACAAGCCTGGCGAAGGCGACGTTGTCGAGTTCGAACCGGCATTCTCAGCACGCGGCCCAGTCGCGGCTTCCATTACTCCTCCATCCGGCGATTGAGGGACTCAGCGAAAGTTACCTTCGACAGGTCTGTGGAAGGGGAAAGACAAGAAGTTCGGCATGGTCTAACCGGACGGCTCAAGGGTGCATGCTCTGTAACACAGCACCCGCAAACTGCATTGGGGCTTCCTTAGTCCCGTAATGAGTCTTGGCCTGCTGGCGCCGGGACCGTGCATTTCTTCTGTGCCCGAGGACCGAGTGCCACAGATTGCACTCGAGCGAGTTGGCGCCTACGACTGTGGCATCGTGAATAGCCGTCGGGTGATGGCGTCCGCTTTCAAGACTTCCGAGAATGCGGGCCAAATGGACCGCTGTTTGAGTTGAGCCCGTTGGAATTAGTCTTTGTGAGTGGCAACGCATGAATCCGTCAGCCTTCGTTTACCTAGGCCGGACGACGAGGTCATCGTGAGTCTGGCCCAAGCCGAGCTTGCCACCGAGAGTTTCCAGTTCGTCTTCCAAGGCCCCAACGAACCCTGGACTGCCTACGTTGAGCAAGTCTTGCGGCACAGCCAAGGTGTCGACCTGTCACCTGGACGGGTTCCAGCGACGTTCTTGTTCGCTGAAGTCAATGGCGAGGTCGTCGGTCGAGTCTCAATAAGACACGAGCTGAACGACTACCTCGAACGTTTCGGGGGCCACATCGGCTACGCGGTGCGCCCTGCATACCGTCGACGTGGTTACGCCACAGCCATCTTGCGCCAATCGCTGGAGATCGCCCATGCACTAGGGCTGAAACGGGTGCTCCTGATCTGCGACGACTCCAATACGGCCTCGATCCGAACGATCGAGTCCTGCCACGGCGTTCTCGAACGACTGGACACCTCCAGCGAGGGTCGACCGAGCCGTCGCTATTGGATCGAACTGGGTCAAGCCACGTAGCGCTACGAGATACACCAGACCTTGACCTAACTCGACTCCTAAGGTTTGGGGATGGGTGGTCGGGGCGGCGATGCGGAGCGGCGGGTACTGCGCGAACTACCGGCTGGCGCAATCGAAGCGCTAGAGCGAGACCTCTCGCCCACTGATCTCAGCACGCTCCTGTTGGCAGTTGCTCGTGCGCGCTCCTCCACTGTTCAGCCATCTGACCTCCTGCGCCGCTGGCAGGCAGACCGGTTCGTGCGTCCGTCCACAGCAGATCCGCGCGAATTGACCAACCTCGAAGCTCGTATTTGGCGGATGCTCCCAGCGGACGTGTCAGGAGTAGAACTATCGCCGGTCGCACCTCTTGGAACCTCCGCTGCTGTGTCCTCCATCAGCCAGAATCGCGTCGTCTCCACCGTTCGAGGCACGGAGGTGGTCAGCGATTCCACCAACGCACTCGCGCTCGAGGCCGCAATACGCAGACGCACCGAGGGTCGCGCGAGCACGGTCCATCTCGCCACCGCTCATCGGCAATTGCGCGCGCAATACTTCGGCGAGGGAATGCCTGCGCACTTCCGGCTCTTCGCCCTCGTCTCTAGCGCCCGGGACACAGGCACCGGCCGGACCGAAGCTCGACTAGTCGAGAAGCAGATCAGATTCTGGCTGGCCGTACTACGCGAGTTCATCCCCGATGCACTACCGCGCGTGGAACTCACCTACTGGGACGAAGGTCGAGCCGCAAGTTCTGTGCGTGACCACGTTCGCGACTGGATCGGTCGCGAGGACTTGGGCCACATGGTGGTCGAGGTTCCCGAGCGCACCCACGCCCACGGCTACTACGAGGGCGTCGCGCTCCGGCTCACCGCGCTTGATGGACATCTGAACCTCGGCGACGGCGGCCTGACGAGATGGACCGCCCAACTACTCGGCGACGCGAAGGAGCGCTGCCTCGTTTCATGTATCGCGACCGAGCGACTTCTTAGCCTCGTATCAGCCGCCAGGTAACGCTCTCAGCATTGGCGTGAGGCCGTAGCCCTACAGGGTCCGGCAGGATTGGCAACTCCCAATACAAATTATGTCTCCATTCACTGGAGGGACTGCTAATTGGTGCTCAGCCAGCGATTTGCATTCCAGGGCCCCCGTGAAGGCCAATTAACTTGGACGATTGCGCGGGTTTGATTGCCGCACCCCGTGATCGCGCGTCCAACCGATCTGCGAGAACGCTTGCGTCCCCTATCGAGCACTTCACGCTGTAGATATAGGTGATCCGTTCCTCGAGTATCGCAACTGTCGGCGGGTTCGCGTCCATTCGGTCAAGCCACAGCAGCGCGTGAACCTTCGGCGACGGGCTCACGATCCGAGGGCGCAGCATTGGATCCTGTGCGTAGATGATGGGCTGATTGCCTTCATCGGGACGCATTGCGGATGCAGCTACGGAGGTTGCGTGGTGGCGGAGGAGCTGGCGGGTCGGGACTCGCTGCTGTCCGCGTATGGCCAAGATGCAGTCGTAGACCTGTGCTTGTTCGAGGGTGAAGTTGGGTTCGACACCGGAGGCCAGCAGCTGGTCGCATGCTTGGGATTCGGTTGCTGCGATGTGCTGCAGGACCCGCTCGGCTTCGGCGATGCTGGCGCCCGTGTGGCGGGCGTAGGTGGCTGGATCCATAGTGATGCCGGTGGGGTTTGCGTCGGCTACCGGTGAGCGCAGCACTTGGTACAGCAATGCGTCAGCTTCGCCGATGACCCGCTCGCGTGGGTAGGTGGCTTTGCGTACGGCGGCGTCCATGACAGCTTCTGCTAGTTGCGCGAATGCTGGGTCTGGGCAGGTGGATAGGGCAGCGGCGAGTTGGTCAGGGTCGCAGTGGTTCAGGGCGGCGACGATGTCAGCAGGTCTGATGGGTCTTGGGTCGATGGTGTTCACGGGTACCTCCGGGTCGGGTCGGATGGTGCTTCTGCCTTATCAACGGCGCGACCCCTTTGGTACCTCGCATTTACGACGCCATTTCGCAGGCTCCCCACCCTTGGGGTGCTGCGATCTGCCTGCGGGGAGCGTGACTTCGCGTGCTGCGGACGGAGTCGCGGATCGCTTGGGAGTCCTGCAGTAGCCAAGGTTCGACTCGCATCTTGCGGGCGATTTCGACCATGCGTCGCTCTTGGCGGGCTGGGGGCTTGATGTGCAGGGTGCGCCAGTGGGCGAGGTTCACCGGGGACGTGGTGACGAGTTCGATCACCTCATGGGTCCAGCCCCATTCGTGCAGGACGGGTACCAGGTGCGGCCAGGAATTCGGACCTTGCAGGTCCAGGCGCAGGAGCTCCATGTCGGTGGGGCAGCCTGGGCAGCGCACTGGGATTCCAAAGCATGAGGCGACCCGTTCGAGGGCGGCTTCGATGCCTGGGTGGACGGAACGCCCGGGTCGCTTGCGGGGGATGGCCAGCATCTCCAGGTGCGCCAATGTCCAACCGAGATCTGCGAGAAGGTCGAAGATCCCGATGGTTGGGGAGAACGGTGACGGTGCTGGTTCGATGGCGGCAAGGTCGCCGTCTTCGGTCAGGGGAATGGTCCGTTTGTAACGGCTGGCGGACTCATGGGCTTGTGCTGCGGCGTTCTTTGCGGCGAGGGTCAGCAGCGCGGCTGGGTTCGCGTGGGTGGTCAGGCGGGTGCGGATGGCTCCGCCGGGCATGAGGCGTTCTGTGAGCAGGATGGTGACGTCGCCGGCGATGTCCGGATCGCCTCGCGAGACGCTTTGCGCCAGTGCCAGGAGGACGCGGGCCGCGGCTGGGGTCGTCAGGTCTGGGTCGTTGATCAGTGATTCCAATTCGTCGTTGCGCATGGCGTTGCCTTGTCTGTGAGATGTGGGGTGAAGGGGTGCTGGGGTTGAGCAGCTGTGGAGCTGTCTGCTTGTCTAGGCGGGGATTTCTTGGGCGACCTTGGCCGCGGTGGTGATCCAGGAGGTGCCGTTATCGCTGTAGCCGGCAGGGGCTGTGTCCTTGACGAGTTCGGTCTTGCTATAGGCGGAGCCGTTGTCGGTGTAGCCGGCTGGCGGGGCGTCCTTCACTGAGGCGTAATAGCCGTCGGGAGTGACCTTGTAGTAGCCGGCGTCGCTTCCATTGGCGTCCCAGGCGTTCTGCCCGTAGTAGGTGCCGCCGTTGGGTGAGGCGGAGTAGTCGGTATGCGATCCGGTCTGCACGAACTGCTGGTGATAGCTGTAGGGGCTGGTGGTGGTCACCGAGTGGAAGGTGTACGTCTGCGTCTTGTTGCACAGTGATCCGGCGTCAGTGAATCCGGTGGGGCAGACGTAGATCGTGCGCGTGGTTGGTCCGGCAGGCGCGGGAGCCGGAGCAGCCGCGGGAGCTGGTGCGGGGTCAGCGGCCTTCGTGATCGGTGCAGTGTCCGCCGCGGCTTTGCCTGCACCGGACAGGTCAGTCAGGGTGCGGGTCATCGTGGCTGAGGAGGCTTGCCCCGTGGCCGCTGTGTTGGTGGGGGTGACGGTGAACGTGTAGAGGGTGTCGGGGTTCAGGCCGGTCAGTGTTGCGCTGGTGACGTTGGACGTCTTACGCACCGGCGCGGCAGCCGCTGCAGTGCGCGGTTGGGTTCCGGTGGGAGTGGCCGTAATGGTGTAGTTGACCTTGCCTTCGCTGCGGGCGGCTTGGTGCTGCCAGTCCAACTGCACGGATCCTGGAGTCGCTGTTGTCGAAACGGTGAGGCCAAAAGCTGAACCAGGGGCCGCCAAGGGTGTTGCTGTCCCGATGGTCCTGCCAGCGATCGCCACGGCGTACGGGACGCCGGTGGCGAGCTTGCGAAACACCACCGGAGCCGCAGGGCTAGATGTAGCCATGCGTGGGGCTTGGCCTTTCGCGGTCACGGTGACGGGCTTGCCTGCCGCGCCGGTGACGGTCAGGCCCGCCACGATGTTGGCGTCAACACCGATCACGGTCGCGTCTGGGGCAACGGTTGGTGCAGGAGTCGGGTCCTGGGCGATGACGCTGGATGCGACGGGATCGGCGAATGCGGCTGGTGTGTAGATCAGGGTTCCTGCGGCCAGGGTGGTGATGGCCAGGATTGCCTTGTGGTTGGTCTTCATGATGTTCTCCTTGTTTGCCGGAATAGCTATACAGAGAACTGTGACACTTATAACAAGAGAAACAATGGCTCTGACAAAGACTTGATGTCACTTTTACAGAAATGAAACAATTGCTATTAGGCCTACGTCTGTGACAGATAGTGTCTTGTCTGGTTTATGATGTCGGCATGGCAACGACTCCTTCGAGCACGATCAAGGGCGTCCACACCGGTGGCGCTGCCTGGATGCAGTTGCATGCCTCCATTGCCGTGCACGGGCTGGATCTGCTGGTGGACCGGGGCTATGACGCGTTCACCGTGGACAACCTGGCAGCTACCAGCGGGATCAACCGCAGAACGATCTACCGTCACTACCCTTCGCGGGTTGAGATGGCGGTCGCCGCGATCCGGCAGATGCCATCGTTCGCCACCGATCAGGGTCGCCCAGGAACCCCACGCGAGCGCTTGTTTGCCGCGGTCCATGAGGGCTCGCTGTTGCCGCTGCGACTGCCACGTTTGTTAGCAACGGTGGTGACGCACGCCCGCAGCACGCCGGAACTTCTCGCGGCTTTGCAGGAGTATGTCCTGAAACCTCGAGAGGCGTCCCTTGCCCAGGGGCTGGTCGCGGGCAAGGCACAGGGATGGGTGCGACCTGAGGTACAGGCCTGGGAACTCAGTGCCCTGATTAATGGCCTTCTGGTCAATGAATCTCTGGGATTGGTGCGCTTTGATTCCCGGGCCAAACGTTCGGATGCCATTGCTGAGGCACTGTGGCGGATGGTGGCGATCGATCCTGCAGGTGATGGTGCCGCCAAACCCGTAGGCCGACGCTCGCGGTGATCCGAAAACGGTCGGTACCGAGCCAGCTGACACCGTTGACTAAGTAGGACACTTTCCGCAAGCAGGCAAGTGCCCGTCCGTCGTGCCCGCACGAAGCACGCCCGTCACCTTGGAGGCACCCATGGCAGAACCCGATCCCAAGCCCGCTTCCACCACACCTGCAGGACCATTTGCAGGAGCGGCGCTATCTGATGCCCGGTTCATCCGTGCCGATCTCCGGGGGATGGACTTCACCGGCGCCCAACTGGACGGTGCCAACTTCATTGGGGCCGACCTTCGCGGTGCCAAGTTCACCGGAGCGGATCTGAGTGGATCGGTCCTGCACGGCGCAACGCTCACCGGGGCGGACCTCACCGGGGCCTGCCTAGCCAACGCCGACCTCCAGCGGGCCGATATCTCTAGCGCCTGCCTAGCCAACGCCGACCTCACCAGGGCAGTCTTTGATGGCGCCTGCCTGGCAGGCGCGAACCTGACAAGCGCAGACGCCCGATCAGCCTCCTTCCTGCGCGCCGATCTCGCCCAAGCCAATCTCACAAAAGCAGACGTCACTGGCGCCGCCCTGGCGGGGGCCGATCTCACCGACGCAAATCTCACCGGCACTAGAGGTGCAACCATCGCGGTCTTCCATGCCCGCAACGCCGTCCACTGGTCCACCGGCAAGGCCCTGCAAGCCATCGCACAGGATCGCGGGATAGCTGAATACACCAACGAGGTCGAACCAGTCCTCGAACACGCCCGCCGACAAGGCATCGACGCCACCGCTCCCGGCACCACGCAGCAGCCGCCGTCAATCTCCTGGGCCTAGCAGTCGAGCGCGCAGCACCCACTGCCAGAGCACTTCACTGCAGCATTGAACCGATGCCCGCTCTGGTAGGGGAGAGCTGAGCTGGCCGGAGGCGATCCGGTGCTCGTGCGCCGATCCGAGTGTCAAATACTGCGTGGTCGACAAGTTCCACAGCTGCAGGAAGGTCGAGTCGTTCCGTGATGCTGCGCGCCGTCGCGAGCACCCGCCCAGCAACCGTGGTGATCACCTCAGGTGAGGTTCCAGCGGACCACCCTGCGACGTACCCGAAGGTGTAGTCCGATGAGTCAAGCCCGGAGTGCGCGGTGACTAGGTATGCCACCGACTCGGCCTCGACTTCTTTGACTTCACGGCACGGCATCGACCAGGTCGGATCGGTCTCCGGATCATGCAACATCACGTGGCCAAGTTCGTGAGCGAGCGTCTTGACTGCCTGCGCTTCACTGACGTCGCAGCGCACTTGGACCGTGCGGGCTCCGAAATCCGTCACGCCGTTCGCGCCACCGATGTCGGACGCATCCGCCACGCGGCTCAGCGTGAAGTTGGCTGCGGCAACCTGATGGGCGAGGGCGTCCCACAGTCCTTCGGGTGCTTGTCCCTGCAGCAGTGCAGGACGTTGCGGCACGGGCAGCGGGTCGCCGTCGGTCTGGGCCACGTCGAAGACCGCCACGGTGCGAAAGCCCGTCAACACGCGTCGTGACCGCTCCCGAACGTCGACATCTTCAGGCTCGGGTGTTGCGTTGTCGTCCGCGTCTGGGCCCGCATCCCGAGCAATGCGTCGGGTTGTCGGTGCCAGGATCCGGATCCCGGTTTCCCCGCGCCTCACGTGTCGCCCGAGTGACTTCCAAGCGGTGTAACTGGCAACGGCCGATGCGGTCGGTCGCTGCGCCACGATGAGCAGTTGATTGTTGAGTGAGTACGCGGGCATGTGCGCAGCAAAGTCCAGCCACGCCCGCCAGCCATCCGAGGTCTGCAGCGATGCCACGCCGGCCTGCAGCGTGGCTAGCGTGGCCTCAAGTTCGGCTTGGCGCTCTTGCGGTGTCCGGCTCGCACGCGCCTGGCGCGCGCCGACGGTAGGTGGGGCGGTCACGCTGCATCCGAAGCACGCACGCCATCTCGCCGATCGCTCTGGAGTGCGAGCAGGCATGCCCGTGCGCGGGCGCGCGTTTCCACCAGAACGGGGGATTCTTCGACATCAGCGCTGCACAGTTCCTCCAGGCGCCTGAGCATCGACTCGACGAATTGGCGCACTTGGCAGGGGCTCTGGATGCTCGGGAGATCGAGTTCGACATCGCTTGGCCAGGCGCCGGCTTCCACGAGGTCCTCGCAGGCCCACTCCATCTCGAGGGCTAACCACGCGAGCTGCTGCTGGGGCAGGGCCCAGCAGCAGAGTCTTGTGGGTGCAGTGTCAATCGTGGTGCGGATGGCGCTGGCCCAAGACCATGCCTGGTTCAGCGGCGTGACCCGGCGGGACGCCTGGCATTCGAGCGCCGGCAAGTGTGTTGTTCGCATGACAACTCCAATCAGAAAAGGGGTGGGCGGTGACGGCGCAGCACGAGGGCACTGCACTGTGGGTGCCGCAGTTGGAATGGCTCAGCTGGCCAGGGTTGGGCCAGAAGCGGTCATCGGCATCGACGGTGATCGCCGCGCAGGCGCGGCCTGCGCCGGAGTCTCAATGCCGTGTCGGCAGCTGGTCCGATCCAGTTGCTGCATGACTTCGGTCCACGATGACGGCGGCAGCCCGCGACCGATTGCGGTACTGACCATCGAGGCCAGCGAGTAGTTGGGGTCATCGTCGGCTGCCCGGTCCAGGCAGGCGTTCGCGCGGGCTCCGTCGCCGCGGGTCCAGTGCTGAATGGCCAGCGTCGTTGCGACCGGTGCGACATAGCCGTCTGGGGCGCTGCGCAAAGCAGCGTTCAGCCCGGAGATGGTGTTGGTCGAGTCAGTGCTGTCGTGGGCCATTTCCCACAGTGCGGTGTCGCGCACGCGGATGTCCTGCAGGCCGGCGATCACCGCCGCGATGGTGTCCGGTGAAGGGGCCGGATCCTTGCGCAGGCCGGCGATCCGGTTGATGGCCTCATCGCGCCACCCCTCCACGTCACCAGAAGGGGCCGAATGAGCCGGGATCAGCTCAGCCACTCGTTCGATCGACGTTGACCCAGGGGCGACCTCATCGACGAGCGCCTGACGAGAGGGCGCCATCGCCGCACCGGCCCCGGCGAACTCTGCGGCAATCATCGTGCGCAGCTCATCTGCGATCGGGGCCCCCTCGATCGGGCAGCACGCGTGGTTCTGGCAGCCATACGACCAGCGCGAGGCCCCATCGGTGTACAGCGCGTCCTTGACCCAGACATCTCGCATGTCCAAGGCCTCAACGAGTTGGTCGACCAGGCCAGTAGAGGGCAGCACACCGCTGTACGCCGGATTCTCATCCCCGAAAACAGCGACGATCACGGAGGTTGATCCGCTCGCCGCCATGGGATCAGTTGCGGTCTGCGCCAGGCCAGCCAGCTGCTCGGCGGTCAAGCCTGCACCGGGGCGATCGAACCGCTGGGTCAGGCGAATCGTCTCCCGGCCAGAGCCATCATCGGCCAGGCCGACCAGGACCACGGAGTCGCGGGGAGGAAAGCCCAGCAGATGGGGAACCGCCGCCAGCAAGGCATCAGGGCTGGACAAGGTCAAACGCTCAGGAACGGCAGTTAGGGCAGTTGCGCGGGGATCGGACATGGTCACGCCTCTCGGTCAGGACCGCGCCAATCGCGATCTCTACCCTGTCAACGGTGTGACCCCCTCGGTACCTCGCAAGTTCACCTGCGAGTGACGATGCTGCGAATGGGAAAGTCGGTGTCTGTGCAGTTCAAGCTGCCCTCAGGCGACAGAATGGGGTGTCGCGGTAGAGACGTCGTCGGGGGAGTAGCCATGCAGGCACCTAAGTGGTGGGCGCCGCGGTGGAGCCCTGGTAGCGATTCTGATCCCGATGCTGCTTGGACCAGGGTCGATTGCACCGAAGAGGCATGGCACGAATACGGCGAGCATGCGCTACTCGACGATGCAGCGATCCTTGACCCTCTGGAGGCGCAGTTCGGCGAGCAGGTGCGCTCCAAGGACCGCGTGCGCGACCTGGCGGAGGTGTTCACCCACCAGCGCGAGATCGAGGCGATGCTGGACCAGTTGCCCGATGCTTTCATGGCACTGGATGTGAAGTTCCTTGAGCCGGCCTGCGGGTCGGGCAACTTCCTGACCGAGATCCTGCGGCGCAAGCTGCGTCTGGTGTCCAAGCACGACTGTGCGATACAGGAGCAGTACGAGCACCGGCTCTTGCGCGCGGCGGCATCCATCTACGGCGTGGACATCTCGCCGGAGAACATCACGGAGGCGCGTGCCCGCATGGCCCACGTCATGCTCGAGCACTACCAGCGCGATGCGAATACTGTGGAGCCGACGCCGGGGTTCCTGACCGCGGCAGCTCTCATCCTGGGCGACAACATCGTACTCGGCGACACCCTCAACGATGCCGATGACATCGAACTGTGTGACTGGCAGCCTCATCCCGGCGGCTGCTTCGTGCGGGTGTGGAGCAACGCGCTCGTGCCCGAGGACCAGCGCCACCTCTTCTGGGTCGAGCGAATCCAGGACGTCGAGCCGGTCCACTACGCACGGCTGGTCCAGTCGAAGCCGCCGGCGACCACGGGACGCAAGACCGGGGCCAAGAAGTGAGCATCGACTTGACCAACACCTCCGGCCTGACCCGGACCCAGCGCGTCCCCGACATCCTCGACGTCATCGCGGCCTTATCGTCCGACGCGGTGCCGACTCCGCCTCTGCTCGCCCGCGCACTGCTCGACATCCTCCCCTCCGAGGTGTGGTCCAACCCTGACTACAAGTGGCTCGATCCTGGGACGAAGTCCGGCTCGATACTGCGTGAGGCTGCACGCCGGCTGATGATCGGGCTCGCGGAGTGGGAGCCCGATCCGGTCAAGCGCGCCGACCACATCCTGCGCAACATGCTGTATGGCTGCGGCATCACACAGGTCCACGGAGAAATGACCCGGCGTTCCGTATACGTGTCCCGCGACGCCACAAGCGCGTACTCCCTCGTGGCGTTCGACGACCCCGACGGCCACCTCCCGTTCGTCCAGGCCGAGCACGAATACCCAGTTAACAAGCACGGCCAGGCGTCTGGCCCGTGTCGGGTGTGCGGCGCACCGGTCGCACTGGAGCGTGGAGAGTCTCGTGAGAATTACGCCTACGCCTTCATCCACGGGGCGTATCCAACGGAGGAGATGAAGGACATGCAGTTCGATGTGATCGTCGGCAATCCTCCCTACCAGCTTGGTACCGAGGGGTTCGGTGCTACAGCTTCACCGATCTACCACCGCTTCGTCGAGCATGCCATCGCCCTTAACCCGAAGTACCTTGCAATGATCATTCCCTCGCGTTGGTTCGCTGGGGGCAAGGGCCTCGATGACTTTCGTGGAAAGATGATCGCTGACCGGCGGCTACGAACCATCGTGGACAACCCGAAGGTTTTCGACTGCTTCCCCGGCGTGAAGATCCGCGGCGGCGTCAACTATTTCATGTGGGACCGCGACCACGATGGCGACTGCGAGTTCGCGACGCGCATCGACGGGACGATCGTCAGCACCATGTCCCGAGACTTGCGCGAAGGCGACGGGGTTCTTGTTCGAGATAACCGCGCCATGAGCATCATTCGCAAGGTCACAGCCAAGTCGAAGACGCGTGTCGAGACGCTTTGCACGGTAACCAAGCCGTTCGGCTTGACGATGAGGTCGAACTACCCGGGCAGTGTGCCGGAGCCTTTCGATGGCGCCATTCCTCTGATCTACGCAAGCCATATCGGCTACAGCCGAGCTGACCAGATCCAGCGCAACCACCAGTGGATTGACCGTTGGAAGGTCCTGCTGCCAATGGCAAGCAGCGGTGACACGAACCAAGATGACGAGGGCCGAATCGTCGACGTCGTTCTCGGTGAGCCAATCGCTCTGGCCCCCGGATCGGCGTGCACACAGACCTACTTCATCACTGGCATGTTCGACACGCGCCAGGAGACGGAGAACTACGCCCACTATCTGGCGACGAAGTTCGTCCGGTTCCTCGTCCTGCAGCGCAAACTCACCCAGCACGTGACACCGGACAGATTCCGGTTCGTGCCACTGCTGGATATGAAGCGTCCCTGGACGGACGCAGACCTCTACGAGCACTTCGAGCTAACCGATGACGAGGCCGCCCATATCGAGGCGAGCATCAGGCCCCGCTCGGTGAACCTCTCACTCGACTCGCCCATCCCTGCCTCCCACCTTCCAGGAGGCGCCAAGTACCGCTCGCCCGGGGCCCGCGACGAGGTCGAAGCCCCAGATCCTGACGGGGACGGGGATGGCGAGTGAGCGGCAGCAAGCCCGCAGGACGCATCTACGTGTATAGCGCCCCTGGCTACGACACCGACTGGAAGCGCACCGTCGGCTCGACCACAATCACGGGGCGCGGACGACTGAAAGTCGGCTACACCGGCCGCCCAGATCCGCGCGTGCGAATCAAGGAGCAGACCGGCACCGTCTACCCCGACGGCGACGGCATCGTCATCCACCTGGACGAGCCCGCATTGCGCGACGACGGCACTACCTTCGACGACCACGCCGTCCACAAAGTCCTCGACGCCGCCGGCGTCCAGCGCAAGAGCGAGGTCCTCGAGGCGACCATGGACGAAGTGCGTGCCGCGCTCGCGGCTGTCCGCACACGTCGGGCCTACGACCCCACGCGCACCCAGGACTTCGGCATGCGTCCCGAACAGGCTGTCGCCGTCGATCAGACCGCCGCGTACTTCGTCGAGCACGCCGCCGACGTCCACCCGCCTCGTTACCTGTGGAACGCGAAGATGCGCTTCGGGAAGACCTTCACGACCTACCAGCTCGCAAAGCGCATGGGCTGGAAGCGCATCCTGGTCCTGACCTACAAGCCCGCCGTCCGCAACGCTTGGCGCGACGACCTGCTCGGGCATGTGGACTTCGCCGACTGGCTGTTCGCCGACCGCGACAATCCAGCCGATACGGGCAGAGCTTCCCCTGTCGTGTGGTTCGCGTCGTTCCAGGACCTCCTGGGCACGAAAGCAGATGGCGACGTCAAGGACCACAACGTGGATCTGCACCTCATCGACTGGGACTGCATCGTTATGGACGAGTACCACTTCGGGGCGTGGCAGGGCGCTGCCAAGGAAGTGACCAGCCCGGCCCCTTCGCTGGCCGAGGTGACCAAGGCCGCGCAGAAGGAGGCCGAGAACGAGGCTGAGCATGCCGATGAGGTTGCCGACCTAGCTGCCATCGGCAAGCCCCGTCTGTACTCGGCCACTCCTGACACCGACCTGGCAACCGACCTCGACGCCGAGCAGCTCCACCTGTCCAGCAAGTACTACCTGTACCTGTCCGGCACCCCGTTCCGCGCCCTGACTGAGGGCGAGTTCAACGAGGACGCAATTTACAACTGGACCTACCCCGACGAGCAGTACGCCAAGCAGCACTGGGCAGACGATCCGGCGCGAGACCCAGAACGCAACCCCTACCGTGAGCTTCCACAGATGCAGATGTTCACGTACGCCCTGTCGGAGGTCGCGTCCGCAGCCATCGACCAGGGCGCCGACGGCCTGTTTGACCTGTCCGGCTTCTTCGCCGCGTCGAAGATCGGCTCCGAATACCAATTCGCTGAGCCCAGCAGCGTCAGCGAGTTCCTCAACATGCTGCGCGGCCGGCTCACCCAGTCAGCCACAGAGAAGCTGCTCAACAACTTCAAACCACCGTTCCCCTACAGCGACGCGCGGTTTGCCCAGGCGGTCGAACACAGCGTCTGGTTCCTGCCCACTGTCGCCTCCGCCCACGCGATGAAGGCCGCCCTGGAAGTGCACCCGTTCTTCCGCGACTTCCTCATTCACGTCGCAGCAGGCAATAGCGCCAAGATGGGCGCCGAGGCAAAGGTCCCCGTCGATGCAATGCTGGCCAAGGCAGCCAAGCTGGGCAAGCAGACCATCACCTTGTCTGTCGGCAAGCTCATGACCGGCGTCACCGTCCCCCAATGGGGCGCCATCCTTATCCTGCGATCGCTCAAGTCACCCGAGTCCTACTTCCAGGCGGCATTCCGCGTGCAGTCGCCCTGGGCTACCAGGAACGACGACGGCACGCGCACCGTCAACAAGGACACGTGCTTCGTGTTTGACTTCGACCCGAACCGGGCGCTGACACTGGTGTACCAGTACGGCACGAAACTCGCGGGCGGCTCAACAAAGACCTCGCCGGCCGAAGTCATCGGGGAACTCATTGAGTTCCTGCCCATCTTCCAGTTCGAAGGGGGCCGCATGGACCCCGTAGACGTGAACCACATCATGGACTGGGGCACGGCCGGCGCTGGCGCTGCGATGCTCGCCAAGCGCTGGGGTAGCCCGCGCCTCATCGACCTGTCGGAAGCCGTACTTACCGAGCTCTTGGGCGATAGTGACCTCATCGAGCGACTCGAGCAGATGGAGGACTTCCGCAACCTGCGTCAGGACGCCACCAAGATCATCTCCAACTCGCAGAAAGTCCGAGCGGGCAAGAAGCCAAAGGGCGGAGGTTCGACGGAGGAAGAGGACCCTGAAGTCAAAGCGGCCCGCAAGGCCAAGCGCGATCAAGTAAACACGCTGCGCTCCAAGCTCCTGAAATTCGTCCAGGCAGTGCCGGTGTTCATGTATCTAACCGACTACCGCGAGGAAGCGCTCGTAGACATCATCAGGTCGCTGGATACCCAACTGTTCGAGCGCGTTACTGGACTGACGCTCGGCGACTTCAACAGGCTCTCCGAGGTGGGTGTGTTCCATCCGGCGCACATGGAGGAGGCCATCTGGCAGTTCCGGCTGTTCGAGCGCGCCAGTTTGGACTACTTGGGCACTGCCCCGCTCGACGCCAATGGGCTCAAGCTTGGGCTCTGGGATCGTACGGTTCGGGAGCCTACGTAGCACTCACTCTGAGTGCATCGCTATTCAGCGGACCGCCTACGAAGTGGATTTCCCAATGAGGGATCAAGTGTCGACGGCAAGCACGAAGCGTCGAGCAACTCGTCGGCATGCCGGCGCGATGGACTATGTAACTCGCATTTCGGCACAGCGGCGGAACATGTGCGCGACGAGCCTGTGCCGCTGCATCCGGCCCTATACGACTTAGGAAACAACGAGCACTCCTGCCACGAGCGAAGGGTGCTCATCGCGGAACGATTGAACGCATATCTGCCAAAGACGCGTTAGGGGCTAGCCGGCCATTCAGATTGCACAATGTGCAGGAACTCCTGATTCTCTCCCGCTGTGAACGCTGGTGTCTCCAATGGCGAACTCCGGCTGGTCCTGAAAACCGCCTTCACGATTACCACGACGAGTGCGACGAAGCTCACGACTAACCCCACGATGAGGGCCAAGGCGACGAGGACGATGATGGCGATCATGTCGGCTCCTTCCGGCTAATCAGGGCAGGGTAAGTGTCGGGTCGGACATTCATCCCGTTGCAGCGGCGTGGAAGCCACTTGATTTCATCCAGGCGCGCCAATGCGCGACAGACGGACTGCTCCATGTTGCCGATACTTGAGTCGCCTCCGAAGTAATCGTCAAAGAGTTGCCACTTGCAGCGCAGGCTGAACTCGGAGAACACATGACCGTGACATGCACCAGTGCACCCGACGACAATGCCGGTGCACTGATGTCAGTCACGCCGACACCGAGATGCGGCGGCTTCCAGCCATGCAGCGGGTGCGGGGCAGAGCGTCGCGCTGCTGGCGCAATTGCTTTCGGCCTAGGCGACCGTGCCGACGGCGGGGTGGGCCTTGTCGGGGTGCTCGTGTGCGCTGCTGTCGGCTTGGTCCTATCCCGACTGCTGGCGTCATTCGAAACTGGAGACGGTGCCGGCGTTGCCTTCGGCGTAGGACTTGGTGGCGTGGAGGCACTAGTTGGCGCTGTTGTCGACAAAGGAGCGCTGGGCCGCGCATCGAGCGGGGTTCCAGCGGACGAAGGTGTGGCCACCCGCATCGAGGGTGTTGGGAAGGTGACCTGGACGTCACCGAGTTCAGCCTCGGAATAGGCAGGCGACGAAGCAGCCGCTTCCGGGCTGGGGTCGGTGACTCCGACACCAGGACCGATGACCATGGCGGCGCCAACAACCAAGCCGCCTGCCAGGCATGCACCAAGCGCCATGCTCAGAGTGCGCGGTGTCAGCTGCATGGAGCGTCCTGGCCGCCGCCGGAGATCCAGCGGCTGACCTTGATCGTCGTGGTTCTGCCGATCTGCGCCGCGGTCGCGGCGGTCATGCCGGGCACTGCCATGAGTTGCTTCCAAGCCTCGGCTTCGACCCGGCGAGCTTCATTGAGATCACTGGTGTGGCGCTCTTGCGCCTTGGCCAAGCGTTGACTGGCCTTGGTCTCAAGTTCGGCTCGCTTGGCCTGCGCCGCAGCCAGGTCATTGGCTGCGATCGCTGAGGTGGCCAGGAACTCGTTGTTCGTGCGGGTGCTCATGCGGCGCCTCCCTGTCAGCGTGGGCCGACATCGGCCCGTCACTTCGTTCAACGGTGTGAGCGCGGCCGGTACCTCGCAAGTTCGCGACGTGACGCGTAGCCGTAAATGCGAGGTACCAAGACACCGACACCGTTGTGAAAGCAGAGACCAAGAACTCAAGGAATCGAATCAAGCCAAGCAGACCAGATCAAACGACCACGAAGGACACCGAAACCATGCAAATCCATCACACACCAGAAGACCACAAGAACCCCAAGGACAAGGACACAGCCCAAAAGCCAACGAACACCTCCCGGGCTGGCATCCTGATGCTCCCCGCCGTCTGGTTCGCCGGATCGGAGGTCTAGAGATGGCGCGCAGCGGTCACTGCCAGATGCTCGTTCACGGCGCGGATTTGGGTGCCCAAGTGGGCTACAGGCTGGGTGGAATCACGCCGGATAAGTCTGCTTCCGTGGATGCTCAGGAGGCCCAAGTCGACTACCGATTGGGGGCGGATTCTGTCGACTCGAGGCAGGTCTGGTTCCTCGGCAAGGGGGCAACTGCGGAGCGCTTGGCGTACCGCCCCGGGGAGTTGGTGACGGCCTCTGACGGCCGCATTGTTCGTGACGCGATGTACGGAATCGATAGGGAAAGCGGGGAGCGCATCCGCGTACGAACGCAGAGGAATCGTCAGGCTCGCGTGGCCGCTTCTCCCTACTTCACGGTCCTCAAAGAAGCCTGTGATGCTGCCGCGATCCAGCCTGAGTCCTTGTGGCCTGGCCGTGACAGGGCTGCATACCTGAGGGCCCTGACCGGCGCGAGCAATCGGCCAAATGGGACATTGGTCATACGTTCCGCGGAGGCGTTGTTGCGCTCCAATGAGCATGCCTGGAAGCTCTACCGCGCGCACACACGAGATGGGCAGGACGTCGTGCCGCCTCCCGTCCAGTTCGATCGAGTCGAGGTGATGCGCCGGTTGGGTGCGCACCATCGTGCGCTCCATGAGGAGGGAACTCCGCAAGAGTTTGATGGCAATCCGATCGATCTATTGCTGTCAAATGAGGCCTTGGGCCGGTGGGTTTGGGAGCGAGTTCGCGCGCAAGCCGAACGAACGTCTGAGGTTGGCAATGCGGGCTACGAGATGACGCTGACGTGTCCGAAGTCGTTCAGCGTTGCCGCATTCGTTGCCGATCCAGCAACGCGTGAGCAGTGGCTCGAGACCATCCGAGATGCCGCGCGTCAAGCTACCGATGAGCTCATGGCGCGGGTTGCTCACGGACGTACCGGACACGAAGGAGATGGGCAAAAGACCATACCTATTCAAGGACTCGGATACGCGGCGACGGTGTCGATTGAGTCGTACTCGCGTGAACTAGATCCACACTTGCATGGGCACGTGATGATCCCCAACCGGGTTGTTTGCGTCGATGGGGTGGAACGCACGATGGCGACCGGTGGGGCCGACATGGTGAACCATTCGTGGTGGCTCCAGGCACAATTTGAGCGGCACTTGCGCCAGTTGTCCACGCAGCGCGGGCTCGTGACCGGATGGGAGTTCGATCTCGCCGGTAGCCAGTGGGAGGTCATCGGCGCTGATGCGGATCTCATGGCCTTCTATTCCCAGGCGCAGGCACTTGTGCGCGCAGAAACACTGGAATCGTTGCACGAGGAGTCGGTCGGTGTGGATCGCTCTCGGCTGCAGATTCTGGACTCGCGAGCCAAGCGCAAGATCACCCGCGCGAAGGGCGAGCAGACCCTCACGTGGGGCCAAGTCCGAGCTCGGATGATCGACCGGGCACGCGAATCGGACATTGATCTTGGCGCTGCTTTCTCTGCGGACCCTGTTGATGCCGCAAAGCAGCCTGGAGCGTGGGACGACGACTTCTGGGCGCGCACCGTCGAGGAGATCGTGTGCGAAAACAAGGGCGCCGAGATCACCGCACGCATCGAGGCCGCGGTTCGTGCTTTCGCGCCGCACGAGTGGTCTGAAGAGCAGGTCAGGGCCAAATTGTCGGTGGTCATTGCGCGTGAATTCACCACCGGTGAGGTCTCCGCCCGTGGGCGAGTGGGTGTTCGAAAGCATGCTTCCAACCGCGTCGCCGCCGCAGAGCGCCGGGCATGCGAGGTCTTCGCTGCAGGCTTTGAGCAGAATGCGCATGCGCTCGATCCC